>CAZCIX010000009.1:19114-48787 GCA_964498835.1 uncultured Burkholderiaceae bacterium
ATTGCCCTGGCAATCCATTCTCTTGCCCCATCACTGCTTGCTGCAGTGCCGATGGTAATCAGCATGTCGCGTATCCCATCATTGGAGAATACGGCTTGCCCTGCTGGAGTGGAAGAAGTCATCTTGATGATTGCCCTGGCAATCCATTCTCTTGCCTCATCACTGGTTGCCTCATTGCCGATCTTAATCAACATGTCACGCGTAGCAGCGATGGTGAATACGGTTAGCTCTGCTAGATTGCTGTAAGCAATGTTGGAAATTGCCCTAGCAAGCGCTGCCCTTATCGGTTCAGAGGTGGGCAAATTACCCACATCAATCAATATCCCATACGCCTCAGTCATGATGCTCGGGCATTGAGTGGCTGATGGTCGTATTAGTAAGATAGGTGCAATTTTTTGATGGATCATTGCAATAATGCAAATTAAATTAGCGATTGCTTGCCGTGCCCCATCAAAATGCATTTGATTGCGATGATGAATGATCTGCTGCTCAATCACATTAATCACATTAATATCAATGCTATCCATGTTGAGACAAACAATTACATTGGCGATGTTTTTTAGTTCCCCACTGTGTGGCGCTTGCTTGGCCATGTTAATCAGCATGTCACGCACAGCAAGCGTAGCAAATAAATTTCCCGCTGCCGGGTTGTCCTTAATAAGCGCCTGGATGAATGGCACGACTCTTCCTCTTTGAGAATAAGACGTAGCGGCATTTCCAAAAGAAAGCAGCATGTTGTAAATGCTCCGATCATTGAATAAATTGATTGCGCCAGGATGGTGATTGATCAACACAATCACACTCAAAGCCGATTGAAAGTCCACATCCGATTTGGCATGCAGTGCCATATGGACGTAAATGTCTCTGCAAGTCGCAAGGTTGTGCCATTTTTGCTGCACTTCTTCACTCTGCGTACTCAGTGATTGTTGAGGTGATTGTTGAATTGCTCGTATTTCCCCTGGCTCCAAAGAGTTTGCATTCAGATAACCATTGAGATGGTCAGCCGTGACAAACGGCGAAATAACAGGGAACACATCTTTTATTTCCAAATAATCAACAGCACAAAAAAGCAAAGACAGATGCTTTGGTGGAAGTGGAGTATGAATATCGACTGGTCGGCCAAGTGCCATATGGATGACTTTTTGGAAAATAGCGAAATTCGTATCGTTTGGTAAAGTGAAGCAAAAATCTTCACGACGCTCATGACCGCGTTCCCATTGCGTTTCAACAAACGTGCTTGTCTGCGCCAACTTTCTTGCCTCTGGCAGGGACAAAATGAGTTCTTCGTTTTGTGTTCCCTTTCGTACTTTTAAAGAGAATTGCGGTTGCTTCTGCAAAGGCGTTGCCTCGTAGAGTTGCCAAATCAACTCATCGATCCATCCCTCATTTTGCTCACTTAGATCACTTGACCCACTTGACCCACTTGACTCACTTGGAGATAACTCGTAGACCGCCTTGCACAGTTTTAAATCAGCACGTTGCTCGGCAACTAAAATTTCGATTGGTGAGCAAGGAACGGTAATTGTTATTTCGGAAAATGCGACGCAGAAATAAAGGGTACCTCGTCGCTCCCGCGGTTGTAGGCGGGAGCCTAGGACGTTGCTTTAAAGACGCTAGGTTCCCGCCTAAAGCCGCGGGAACGACGGTACGACGGTTAACCCCGTTTTTTATTCCTGGCAATCGGAGTCGAGCCAGCACTACCACTCTCAATCGTAAAACCAGCCCCTTCATCCTGCCCCAAGGCGGAAACCAGATACGGCATCATTTCCTGCAAAATCGGTGCCAAAGTCCAGGGTGGATTGAGGATAAACATGCCGCTGCTATGCAAACCAAAACCATCGGGTGATGGCGTGCTTACCGACAAAGTCACACTCAACCAATCCTGCGCAGGTAGTTGTTTTAAATGTTCAGGAAGCTGACGCGATTCCGATCTTTGCAAAATCGGATACCACACAGCATAAGTACCCGTAGCAAAGCGCACCAACGCATCCGCCAGACAATCCCTCACACGACGATAATCGGTTTTATCCTCATAAGGAGGATCGATCAACACCAAACCACGACGCGATGGTGGTGGTAGCAAGGCTTTCAATCCCTGATAACCATCTCCTTTTTGGATCATGATGCGCGTGCCGCGCCCACTGGGTCGTATACCCTGAGCCGCAGCATGGGCAGCCAGTTTGCGGAAGTTCTCCTGCAAAATTTTGCTGTCGCTAGGATGCAATTCAAACAAACGCAAACGATCTTCCTCACGCATGACTTTGTCAGCGCAATAAGGCGATCCTGGGTAATAGCGCAACTTGCCGCTAGGGTTCAGCTCCTTAATCAATTGCACGTATTCCTGCAAGGAGGCAGGAAGATCCTTGCGAGTCCACAGGTGACTAATACCCGTTTCAAACTCAGCATTTTTGCTCGCATATCCGCCATCCAGCGCATACATACCAGCACCAGAATGCGTATCAACATAGGTATATGGCGTGTCTTTCTGGATGAAATATTTCAAAATCTGGATGAGAACAGCATGCTTCAATACATCCGCATGATTGCCTGCATGAAAGGCATGGCGATAACTCAACATAAAGAGGGAATTTCCTAAAAAATCAATAAAGAATCAAATTAGCGATGCTAGGCGGCGGCTTGTACTTCAATGGATTTTTGAGCGCTTTTACTACCGGCCTTGACCGCTGTCGCGATCGCCAATATCTGGAACACGCCAATTCCAACAAACACCCAGGATGGATGATGATGATCCATCAAAGTACCGAAAAATAAAGGCGCACCAACCAAACCAAGGTCCAAGCCGGAATACACCACACCATACACACGTCCGGTAGCATTTTTAGGCGCAGCAACCCGCACCAGCAAATCGCGCGATGGCCCAGCCACACCCGCACCAAAGCCGATGCCAGCCATGAAGACGATTGCCATGACTGGAGACAACACTCCCGTGGCAACAATTAAAGCCAAGATGCCTGAGGTCACAAATGCACAAGTAATCGTACGGTCTGGACGCGTGGATTTAGCGGCCAAAAATCCACCCCACACCATGCCACAAGCAGACGCCAGCATATAAGCGGTATACCCAGCGGTTGCCCATGCCAATGACATGCCATACAAACCTTGCAAGCTGGCAGTGGCAAAACTTTGCACGCCACCAACCGACATCGCGGTAATACAAAAAAACGCAAAGCACATCCACACTGCGGGCAAACGTATGAAATTAACTGCGCTATCGTCACCAACACTGCTACTAGCATCACTCTTTTTTTCATTAGAAGATAAGGACGACGAAGCAAGCAATGCTGCCGCTGCCTCACCGCCGCCTCCCAATGTCTTACGTGACAAAGCGAACAAAATCAAAACGCTCAATGGCAACAAAGCCGCTGCCAGCAAGGCAGTTCGCCAGCTAAATGCAGTAGCGATGGTAGTCAAAAACACCGGTGCCGCCGCCCACCCCAAATTGCCTGAAATCCCATGTACAGAAAATGCATGGCCCAATCTGGCAACGGACACCCGTTTATTAAGCAAGGTGTAATCAGAAGGATGAAATACGCAGTTACCCAAACCCGCCAACATCGAACTTGCCAACAAAACAGGATAACTGTGTGCGCTTGACAACAACAATGCCGCCACAGCCAAACACATCATGCCTGCGCACAACACAGCGCGCGGGCCGATTTTATCCACCACAAACCCAGCGAATGCCTGGCCAAAGCCGGAAACGAAGAAAAACCCCGTCATCAGCAAACCCAGCTCAGCGTAAGACAAAGAAAACGCCACTTTCAACCAAGGAAACAAAGGCGCCAAAATCAATTGGAAGAAATGCGACACGCCATGTGCCAAACCGACCAAGCCGATGACTTTGGCGTCTTGCCGGAAATTGGCTGTTGTTGCTGTATTGACTGCGCTCATATTTCTTCCTAATTTTTATTGATGAATTACTCGCTTGACTCGCTTGGTTTTTCAAACACCAAATTCCCCTCTTTAACATGAATAGAAATAGTGTCTTTGGCACCAAAACGCCCTTCTAAAATCAATTTAGAAATAGGATTTTCTATCATTTGCTGTATGGCACGTTTTAAAGGTCTGGCACCGTACACAGGATCAAAACCGGCTTCTGCGATTTTTCGTAAAGCGACTTCGGAGATTTCCAGTCTCATCTCCATTCTTGCCAAACGTTGTTCCAAAATATGCAATTGAACTTTGGCAATCGCCCCAATATTCTTTTCATCCAAAGCATGAAACACCACGATTTCATCAATCCGGTTGATGAATTCTGGGCGGAAATGTTCTTTTACTTCCTCCATCACCGCTGCTTTCATTGCCGCCGAATCATGTGATGCATGTGCTGCCTGCATAGCCTGAATTTTGTGTGCGCCCAAATTGGATGTCATCACAATCACGGTATTTTTGAAATCCACCGTGCGCCCTTGCCCATCTGTCATGCGGCCATCATCCAATACTTGCAACAAAACGTTGAAGACATCGTGATGTGCTTTTTCCACTTCATCCAGCAAAATCACGCTATACGGTTTGCGCCGAACGGCTTCCGTCAAATAACCGCCCTCATCATATCCTACATAGCCAGGAGGCGCTCCGATCAAACGCGCGACGGAATGCTTTTCCATGAACTCGCTCATATCGATACGTATTAAGGATTCTTCGGTATCAAATAAGAATCCGGCCAAAGCTTTGCACAATTCCGTTTTGCCCACCCCAGTTGGGCCTAAAAACATGAACGAACCATAAGGGCGATTTTCATCGCCTAAACCAGCGCGGGAACGACGAATTGCATCCGATACAGCGACGATAGCTTCATGTTGTCCCACCACACGTTGATGCAAAACATCTTCCATTTGCAATAACTTTTCACGTTCGCCTTGCATCATGCGAGAAACAGGAATACCTGTTGCGCGCGACACCACTTCCGCGATTTCTTCTGCACCAACCTGAGTACGCAACAATTTAGCGTGTTCAGGTTTTTCTTCTGCAACGTTAGTATCAGCTTGCTTTAATTGCGCTTCCAGCTCGGGCAATTTTCCGTATTGCAACTCCGATACCTTTTGCCAATCACTCTGGCGCGTCGCTTCTTCCATTTGCTGCTTGATTTTTTCTATTTCCTGTTTGATGTGCGTGCTGCCTTGGACAAGGGCTTTTTCAGCTTTTAAGATTTCTTCAAAATCGTTGTATTCACGCTGCAACTTGAGGATTTCTTCTTCAATCAAGTTCAAACGCCGTTGTGACGCCTCATCTTTTTCTTTTTTCACCGCTTCACGTTCAATTTTTAATTGAATCAAACGGCGCTCCAATTTATCCATGACTTCGGGTTTAGAGTCGATTTCAATCTTGATTTTAGAAGCAGCTTCATCAATCAAATCAATCGCCTTGTCGGGCAAAAAGCGATCGGTGATATAGCGATGCGACAACTCTGCTGCGGCAATGATGGCGGCGTCGGTGATTTCCACCTTGTGATGCAATTCATACTTATCCTGCAAACCACGCAAAATCGCCACCGTCGCTTCTACGCTGGGCTCATCTACCATGATGCGTTGGAAACGCCGCTCCAGCGCTGCGTCTTTTTCGATGTATTTGCGATATTCGTCCAGGGTCGTCGCACCAACGCAATGCAATTCACCACGCGCTAGCGCGGGTTTCAACATATTCCCGGCATCCATTGCACCATCTGCCTTGCCAGCACCGACCAGAGTATGCATTTCGTCAATAAAAACGATGGTTTGCCCTTCATCTTGCGCCAATTCTTTTAAGACAGATTTCAAGCGTTCTTCAAATTCACCACGAAATTTAGCACCCGCTACCAACGCTGCCATGTCTAGTGATAAGACACGCTTGGATTTCAAACTTTCTGGCACTTCACCATTGACAATACGCTGTGCCAAACCTTCCACAATCGCAGTTTTACCAACGCCAGGTTCGCCAATTAAAACGGGATTATTTTTGCTGCGACGTTGCAAGACCTGAATCGCACGGCGGATTTCATCGTCACGTCCAATCACTGGATCTAATTTGCCCATGCGAGCACGTTCGGTTAAATCCAAAGTGTATTTTTTGAGGGCTTCACGCTGCCCTTCTGCTTCCTGCGAATTAACGTTACCACCACCACGTACAGCCAAAATAGCGGCTTCCAGTGATTTACGGCTCAAGCCATTTTCACGCGCCAACTTGCCTGCGTCCGATTTGTCGTCGCACATGCCCAGCAATACCATTTCGCTAGCAATAAATTGATCGTTGCGTTTTTGTGCTTCTTTGTCAGCCAAATTCAACAGGGACAATAAGTCACGCCCAACTTGCACCTGACCACCATTTCCCGTCACCTTAGGTAAGCGCTCAAGCGCTGGTGTTAATGCAGCCGATAAGCCATTCACATTGACACCGGCTTTTTGCAAAATCGAACGACTGCTGCCATCTTCCTGCTTGAGTAAAGCCAGCAGCAAATGCACAGGCTCAATATATTGATGATCGTTTCCAACCGCCAAACTTTGTGCATCTGCCAATGCCTCTTGTAATTTGGTAGTAAGTTTGTCTTGACGCATGATGTACTCCAGAGTTGTTTAGTGATGACGAAATAAATTGGGACACACCAAGCCTTTTCAAGGCACACATGCTGTGATTTCAATCTCCACCCGCGCCAAATCCTCCATCAACGACACCACCTGCACCACTGTCATCGCTGGAAAATGCATGCCCATGATCTCCCGATAGACTTTACCAATCTCTTTACGCGCCGCTAGGTATTCCTGTTTATCCACCACATACCAAGTCATCCGCACAATATGCTCAGGATGCGCTTGAGCTTCAGCCAAGACCGTCGCCACATTTTGCAAAGCCTGCCGTACCTGGCCCGTAAAGTCGTTGGTTTGAAAACGCTCCTGAGCATCCCATCCAACCATACCGCTGACAAACACCATACGCCCTGAGTAAGTAGTAACAACACCATTGGAATAACCCTTAGGCTGCGGCCAGTTTTCTGGTTGCAAAATGTCCATGCATTATTCCTTTTCTTTTTGGAGCAATCTTTCTCTTAATAATTCACGTGCAATGATTAATTGCTGCACTTCCGTCGCCCCCTCATAAATTCGTAGAGCGCGAATTTCACGATACAAGCATTCAACTGGCTGACCACTCACCAATCCCAGACCACCCATCATTTGCAATGCTGCATCAATCACTTGCTGCGCTATTTCCGTCGCTGCCATCTTGGCCATAGCCGCTTCTTTGGTAATCGATTTTCCCTGATCCAACAACCAGGCGGCACGATACGTCAGCAAAGCAGCACTATCAATGCCCGTTGCCATATCGGCCAATTTGGCTTGCGTTAATTGAAAATCCGCCAAGGTGCGACCAAACATTTTCCGTGTTGCAACACGCGCCAAAGCTTCATCTAACGCACGCCGCGCAAATCCCAAAGCGGCAGCAGCGACGGAAATCCGAAACACATCCAGCGTCGCCATCGCGATCTTGAATCCCTCCCCCGCTTCGCCCAAACGCTGCGTTGACGACAAGTGGCAATTGCGCAAAGTGAGTCGCGCCAGCGGATGTGGCGCCATGACATTGATGCGTTCAGCAATACTCAAGCCCGGCGTATCCGCATCGACGATAAATGCAGAAATCCCCTTTGCGCCCGGCGCTTCTCCAGTACGAGCAAACAAGACATAAAAATCCGCTATCCCACCATTAGACACCCAAGTTTTTTCGCCATTTAAGATGTAATTATCCACCTCATCCTGCTGCGCCAAACATTGCAAAGCCGCCGCATCTGAACCAGCATCCACTTCCGACAAGGCAAATGCCGCAATCGACTCACCTTTTGCCACAGCAGGCAGATAACGCTGTTTTTGCGTATCCGTACCAAACAAAGCAATTGCCCCCGATCCCAAACCTTGCATGGCGAAAGCAAACTCCGCCAACTCACAATGACGCGCCAAGGTTTCCCGAATCAAACAAAATGCGCGCATGTCCATGGCATCGTAACTGCCACCATAGGCAGTCCCCGCAACAGCATAGCGCAACCAACCAGCTTGCCCTAGTTGTTGCACCCATTGCTGGCAGGCTGTATCAACATCTTTTGCGTCGCTAACCTTCTGAACGTTATGTATCCAAGTATGAATACTTTGCTCTAAAACCTTGTGTTGTGGATTAAAAAATGGCCATTCCAAATAACTTTTATCACTTTTATCTGACATGATGTTTTGCCTAATTCCCCTCAAAAACTGGCTTAACTTTCGCCACAAACGCCTGATAAGCCCGCTTAAAATCCTGCGTCGTCATGCACTCTGCCTGCGCTTGCGCTTCTGCTTCCAATGCTTCTTCCAGACTCATATTCCATTCTTGCTGCAACATTTTTTTCGTCATCGCGTGCGCCACCGTCGGCCCGTTTGCCAACTCCAACGCAAACGCTTGCGCCTCACCCAACAAAACATCTGGTGAGCATAAACGATTAAAAAATCCACACCGCTCAGCCTCTTCCCCACCCATAGCACGCCCACTGTATAACAACTCACTAGCACGTCCCATTCCTATCACACGTGGTAATAAAGCCGTCACACCCATATCGCATCCCGCCAAACCCACGCGAGAAAACAAAAAAGCCGTTTTGCTACGTGCAGTGCCAAAACGTATATCACAAGCCAATGCCAACGCCGCGCCAGCACCCGCGCACACGCCATCGACCGCAGCAATCATCGGTTGCGGACACGCCCGCATCGCCTGCACTACCCGACTTGTCATGCGCGTAAACTCTAACAACTCCGGCATCTCACGCTGCGTCAGCGGGCCAATGATGTCGTGCACATCGCCGCCTGAACAAAAATTATCCTCGGTACCCGTCATCACCACGGCTTTGATATCGCTAGCGTGCGCCAATTGGCAAAACCAATCACCCAAAGCCGCATACGTCTCAAAACGCAATGCATTTTTACGCTTTGGGCGATCGAAGGTGAGCGTCACCACCTTTTGTTGGACGGAAATATTGATAAAGGACTGCATGAAAATACCTTTTTAACCTACGATTATTTATAGAAAATCTAAATTCACTACACTAAACTTGCAATACAAACATTTACAAATATTGACAATAAGATCATATTTTATTTACAATAAAAAGCGGAAAATATGAGCAACATTAAATTAAGAGAATAAGAGAAAAAAATAAATGATTGGCAAAACGATTAACCCTCAAACTCACTTCACTAGAATTAATCCGCTAGAACCAAGAGCAACAAATAACAACACATTTAGACCAACATCATCCCGTCTATTTCTTGGGCTCATTACATTAACAGGAGTATTGCAAAATACTTATGCTGCACGGGGCCCACTTCAGACAACACCTTTTGCTCCGCCAACCACCTACTTCCCCACTTCAAACAATCAATGTCTAAATTGGCCAGAACAAGGCGAACCACCAGCATTTTCAGCTGCGCAATTAAAGCCATTCACTCACCCCAATGGTGTGACTGTCCAAAGTTTCATGCCAAACGGAGAACTACACGGTGATGCTATTAAAACATACCCTGATGGTGGTACAGATATGGGATATTTTGATGCTAGTGCATTTGTATATGGCACACGCACTTATCCATCACAAAAAGGTGGGCAAACGCAACGCGGTCAATTTTTTGCTGATGTGTTAGAAGGCACTTGTTCCACTGAATTTCTTAATGGAGACACAAAAGTAGGAACATGTCATGAGGGAAGATTAATCCGTGGTACAGAAACATATACTGATGGCTTAAAAATAACAGGCGAATTTGACTCAAAAGAAAATCTGACCGAAGGAACAGTAGTCACTCAAGACGGTCGTACTCTCCAAGGTACATTTTCAAATAAAAGATTGCATGGTGAAAATTGCACAATAAAGTATCCTAACGGTGCCATAGCAACTGGTAAATACATAAACGGAGAGATGGCATATGGCATTATCACTTTAACAAATGGGGTCGTACTTGAGGGATCTTTTAATAAAAATGGTAAGTTACATGGTGAAAATTGCACGACAAAGTATGCCGACGGTGGCGTAGCAACCGGTAAATACATAAACGGAGAAATGGTATATGGCACTGCCACTGCAAAAAGTGGTGGCGTACATCAAGGTACTTTCAAAGGTGTCCACTTACATGGTGATAATTGTTTTCGAAAATACTTTAATGGGGCAACAGAAGAAGGGACATTTCATCAAGGCAAATTGGTTCAAGGTAACCGGACAGATGTCTGTGGCACTCAACAATTCGGCAGATTCAATCCCGAAACAGACGACCTTGAAGAAGGTAAAATACTGTTTAAAGGTGGACTCACCAGAACCGTTCCTTTTGATTGGACATTTGGATTGGCAAAAATATTGTTTGGTTAACAATACAGAACACATCATTCGGAATGCTGCAATTTTCATGTAAACAGCACGCATTCCGATAAAGTTCTTGAATTAAAAATATGATTTGACGTGATCTGGTCAACGAGATAATTTTCGTATCACGCACTCTACAATTTACAATTGGCTCTTTTCAAAATACCGCTCCAACTGCTCCTTCCCAGTCAGATACTGAGCCGGCCACTTCACATCCCGATACCCAATCTTCGCTGCTTCATGCAAGGTCCATGCCGGGTTAGCTAAATGAGGCCGTCCTATCGCGCATAAATCAGCGCGACCCGCGGCGATGATGCTGTTGGCGTGATCAGCTTCGGAAATAGCACCAACTGCCATGGTAGCGATCTTAGCTTCGTGACGAATGCGATCGGAAAATGGGGTTTGGAACATGCGGCCATACACGGGTTGTTGTTCTTGACTGACTTGACCAGCGGAGCAAACGATCACATCAGCACCAACTTGTTTGAATAAACGCGCAATCTTCACCGCATCATCCGGCGTGGTGCCACCCGGCACCCAATCGTGAGCAGAAATACGAATACTGATCGGCAACTCTTCAGGCCAAACGGCACGAATAGCAGCAAAAATTTCCAATGGATAACGACAGCGGTTTTCCAGCGTGCCACCATATGAATCTGTACGCTGATTGGTCAAAGGCGAAATAAAGCTCGACAACAAATAACCATGCGCGCAATGCAATTCCAACCAATCAAAACCTGCTTGCACCGCTTGCTCGGTCGCATCGATGAAATCTTGTTTGGTCCTTGCCATATCCTCCAAAGTCATGGCTGAAGCAATTTGCGAAATACCAGGAATATATTGCTGAAAAGAAGCCGCTAGCAATGGCCAATTATCGGCTTCCGGCTCCAACGGCAAATCCATCCCTTCCCAAGCGCGACGGGTGGAACCTTTGGGTCCAGCGTGACCAATTTGCACGCCGATTTTGGCATCGGTATTAGCATGAACAAAATCCACGATGCGCGCCCAGGCTGGCGCATGTTCTGGTGCATATAAACCCGGACAAGCTGGTGTGATGCGACCTTGCTCGGATACCGCTGTCATTTCCGTCAATATCAAACCGGCACCACCCATAGCACGACTGCCCAAATGCACCAGGTGATAATCGCTCACCACGCCATCTTGCGCAGAATACTGCGCCATCGGCGACACCACGATGCGGTTTTTAAGCAGTACGTTGCGAACTTTAAACGGTGTAAACATCGGTGGCATGGCGTCCATTTTTTCGTCAATTTGCTCAGTTTGCGCCCAAGCACGTTTTGTCAACCACTCTTCAATTCCCTGCACATAGGCTGGATCCCGCACACGCAAGTTTTCATGCGAAACACGCTGACTGCGGGTGAGTAAGGAATAGGCAAATTGCTCAGCTTCCAAACTGGTATAACGCGCCACGTTTTCAAACCACTCCATGGAGTTACGCGCCGCACTTTGCATCTTTAAAACGGCCAGCTGGCGCGTTTGCTGATAATCCGTCAAGGCTTGTTGTAAGTTGTTCGGATTATATTCATGCAAGTTCTGCGCCAATGTCATGGCATCTTCCAACGCCAATCGCGTACCCGCCCCCACCGTAAAATGCACCGTATGCGCCGCATCACCCATCAATACGACTGGCACTGTTTTGCCGTTAATGACGTGCTGATGCACCCATTGTTTGCACATGATGCGAGTAAATTGCATCCACGCCGGCCCGCTCAACAAAGCCTGACCACCCAAATATTGGGCGAATATTTTCTCGCAAAAAGCCAACGATTCCCGATACGACATGTGATCAAAACCGGCCAGCTTCCACACGTTTTCTGGGATTTCAATAATCACCGTCGCAGTATCAGCAGCATGTTGATACGCATGTGCTTGCACCCAACCATATTCGGTTTCTGCAAACGCAAAGGTGAAAACAGAAAATAGTTTCCGCGTCCCCAGCCAAATAAAACGGCAAGGCCGCTGTTCCATTTCCACTTGAAAATGCTTGGCATAACGTGCGCGTATCTGACTATTCGCCCCATCGCAAGCAATCACCAAATCGGCATCGTATTGCACCGCCAGTATTTGATCGTCAAGCACATTGGCATTCGCAATATAGTCCACCCCAAGCTGCAAACAACGCTGCTGCAAAATCTGCAAAAGCCGCTTACGCGCTATCCCGCAAAAAGCATGCCCACCAGCCCGTACCAAACGCCCTTTGAAATGGATATCGATCTCATTCCAATGCTGACACGCCTGCAAAATAGCCTCAGCACTCGCCCCATCCGCCCGCAACAAATCCTGCACAGTCTGCTGCGACAACACCACACCCCAACCAGCCACATCCTGCGGGCCATTGCGTTCAAGTACGGTAATCTGATGCGCTGGGTTGTGCTTTTTCATCAGCAAAGCGAAATACAGACCGGCTGGGCCGCCGCCTAGGCATAGGATGTTCATGTGGGATTTTTATACTGACACAGGAGAATAGCGAGAAACATTAATTTCATTTGCATGGCTACGTACCCGTGCCACGTCATAAGCCAATTGCATGCGTAACAAATGATCCATCTTGGCACCAAACGCTTTTTCTATTCGCAATGCCATCTCAGGCGACAACGCGGCATTTCCGTTCAACAAATCAGACAAAGTAGCACGTCGCACACCCAAGATATCCGCTGCTTGCGTGACGGATAAAGCGAGCGGTTTGATAATTTCGGTGCGAATCAAATCGCCTGGATGGGGAGGGTTTTTCATAGTCATGAAATCCATGCTGTACTGTAACACCGTACTTTATCATGTCTCACGCAACTTATACCGCTGCAACTTCCCACTTTCCGTACGCGGCAAAGCAGTACAAAACTCAATCGCACGGGGATATTTATACGGCGCGATGCTTTGCTTGACGAAATCCTGCAAGGTTTTACGCATCTCAGCATCGGGTTCATAGCCTGGGTGCAATACCACGTGCGCTTGCACAATTTGGCCGCGTTCTTGGTCGGGGTAGCCGACTACGGCGCATTCTGCGACGCTGGGATGACGGATTAACACTTGCTCGACTTCTAGCGCAGCAATGTTGTAACCGGCAGAAATAATCATGTCGTCGCTGCGTCCACGGTAATAGAAATACCCATCGCTATCCATTTCCACCACGTCGCCGGTCATATTCCAGCCTTGGCAAACGTATTTCTCCTGCTGCTGCGCATCATCCAAATAACGACAGCCCGTCGGGCCTTTGACGGCCAAGCGGCCGATGACGCCAGCGGGTACGGCTTGGCCGGACTCATCCAACACGCAGGCTTGGTATGGGGGAATCACCTTACCCGTCGCACCTGGACGAATATCCGATCCGGCGGCAGAAATCACGATGTGCAATAACTCCGTCGTGCCTAAGCCATCGATCATGGCCAGGCCAGTTAATTTTTGCCAATTTTCACGCGTTTCGAGAGGTAAAGCTTCGCCCGCGGAAACGCTTGCTCGTAGGCTACTGACATCATAATTTGCCACCAAGCTCGTCATTTGGCGATACAGCGTGGGAACGGAAAAACACACACTGGCGCGAAAATCCTGTATCGCTTGCAGCAAGATGGCGGGCGATATTTTTTCCAGCAATACGGTTGCCGCGCCGACGCGCAAAGGAAAAAGCAGCATGCCGCCTAAACCAAAGGTAAACGCCAACGGCGTGCTGCCGATAAAGATGTCTTGCGCCTCGGTACGCAAAATCGCACGAGGAAAACAATCACAAATCGCCAGCAAATCACGCTGAAAATGCTGGGTCGCTTTAGGCGTGCCAGTGGTGCCGGTAGTAAAACTAATCAGGCACACGTCATCCGCTGCGGTATCGATGGCCGTAAACGTAGTCGGCTGATTGGCCATTAATTGTTCTAAGCTATCCGGTGATTCATCATGGAAATAGACGACTTTATCTAAAGAAGATAAAGAAGATTCAGGAATCTCTTGCCGCAGACTGGCGCAGCACAAAATCGCATCGATTTGCGCCTTTTTGATCATGAAAGACAATTCCTGCTGACGCAGCAAAGGCATGCTGGGGACGACGATGCAACCAGCTTTGATCACGGCCAGAAAGCAAGCTGCCATCATGAACGTATTCCCACCACGCAATAACACACGGCTGCCTGGCTGCAATGCCAGCTTAGTTTGCAATACGTGCGCAATTTGATTAACGGCTCGCTGTAATTGGCGATAAGTCCACTTTCCTTGCTCGCTATAAATGGCTATTCGATCCGCATAATCATCATGTACGGCATCATCAATCCATTTATCCAGTAACTGCGTGATGCAATTGAGGCGCGTCGGATACGTCAAATCAGGCGTATCAAGGATGAAATCCGGCAATGCTGCCACAGGAATTTTCTTGGCTGGCAAAGCCACAGCAATCGTCGGATAACGCAAACGCACGCCCAGTTCAGACTTCATACGCTGATTCGACAAACGGCGCGACTCGGACAAAAAAGACCATTGCAAAGGCGTCACCACAGATTGCAATTCTGTGCGTGATAAACGTGGTGGCCTGGGTAACGCAAACGCATCCGCCACTGCATCAAAATAATCGCCCATTTTCATCTGCGTATCATCGACTGCGTGATACACCCGGCAAGGGCGCGCTCTGAATAGCGCCAGTTTAATGATCCGCGCCAAATCATCGGCGTGAATATGATTGGTGACCACATCCTCATCGGGCAACAAAGCGGGGATGCGTTTTTCCAAACGCTGCAACGGCCAGCGATTTTCCGCCACGATGCCCGGCACGCGCAAAATGGATAAACGGGAATGAGAACGCCGAGCCCAAAGACGCAATGTTTGCTCCGCATCCACCCGCCTCTTAGCACGCAAACTCTGCGGCTGCACTGGCCGCATTTCGCTCACCCAAGCACCGCCACAATCACCATACACGCCGCTGGTGCTGATATAAACCAGCGTGGCATGACGAGGCAAAATCGCTGTCAAGTTGCGACTACGCCGATCCTCCGGATTGTCCGCATCATGCGATGGTGGCGGTGCCAAATGGACGATGTAAGACGCCAGCCTGGCGCAGCGAGCCAGGCTATCAGGATGATCCAAATCAGCAATGATGGGCGTCACACCCGCTGCCCGCAACACAATACTGTGCTCTGCGCTTCTGGTCACTGCAAAAATCCGGAACGCATCACGCAACAAGGGCAATAAGCGCATGCCGACATCGCCACAACCTACAATCAGCAAGCGTGGTTTGTTGATTTTATTTTTCATTGCTTAATGTCCATTATCACCAAATACCCTCAACACCGTCGTCCCCGAGTGCTTTAGTCGGGGATCCAGCGTCTTTCGCTGCAATAACAAAAGACACTAGACTTCCGCCTAGAACCGCGGGAAAGACGGGAATTTTGCATCAATCCTATTACTCAACCAATTTCACCAAACCGACTAAAATATCGCCTGTTTAATTAACTCACCCTCATTCTTCCCATTTTTTCACGCCCCAGATTGTATGACTTTTCAAGTAACTGTCCAGCCGAGTGGTCGGCAATTCCATTGTGATGAAGACGAAACTGTTTTAAACGCCGCCCTACGCGCCGGGATTGGTTTGCCTTATGGCTGCAAAAATGGCGCTTGCGGCTCTTGCAAAGGCAAGCTGGTTTCTGGCGCCGTCACACATCGTGCGCATCAGGAAAGAGCCTTGCCAGCAGAGGAAGAAGCGCAAGGGCAATCGCTGTTTTGCTGTGCCGTACCACAAGAAGACCTGGTGATCGAAGCACGTGTGATTGCCGATAACGATGCCTTCCCCCTCAAAAAAATGCCTTCGCGCATCGCCAGCATGGAAAAGGTCAGCGAGGACGTGATGATTATCACGCTGCAACTCCCCGCTAATGAAAAACTGCAATACCGCGCCGGCCAATATATTGAATTTATGCTAAAGGACGGCAAACGGCGCAGCTACAGCATGGCCAGCGCACCGCATTTGGATGACAAAATCAGCCTGCACATCCGCCACATGCCAGGCGGCTTGTTTACCGATCACGTCTTCAGCACCATGAAAGAACGTGACATTTTGCGTTTTGAGGGACCACAAGGCAGTTTTTTCTTACAGGAAGAAAGCGACAAACCCATTATTCTGCTCGCCTCAGGAACAGGTTTTGCTCCCATCAAAGCATTGATCGAACACGCTATCCACCTGCAAACCCAACGTCCTATCACCTTGTATTGGGGCGGACGACGCCCGCAGGATTTGTACATGCACACGCTGTGCCAAACATGGGCCGACACCCTGCCCAACTTTGCCTACATCCCCGTTATCTCCAATGCACTGCCGCAAGACAACTGGCAAGGCCGTAGCGGCTTTGTGCATCAAGCTGTGTTGAATGACTTCCCCGATCTGTCTGCATATCAAGTCTACGCTTGCGGCGCGCCCGTCATGGTGGATGCTGCCAGACACGACTTTGTCACGCTGAATCATTTACCTGAAACCGAGTTTTATGCCGATGCGTTTATTTCGCAGGCGGATTTGATGTTAGAGACCAATGCTTAATTCGTTACCCGAAAAACCTCGCGCCATTTTGTTTGACCTCGACGGCACCCTAGTTGACACAGCACCCGATTTGGCCGCCGCAATCAACCTGGTCCGCACCACGCGCGGCCTGGCACCGACGCCTTACGAATCATTACGCCCCTACGCCTCAGCCGGTGCACGCGGCTTAATTGGCGCCGCTTTTGGTTTGACGCCAGAAGATCCAGAATACGATGCCCTACGCACCGCTTTTCTCGACAATTACGCCGCCGCATTGGCCGTCAACAGCCGTTTATTCGATGGCGTGACAGCATTGTTGAATGCTTTACGTGAAAGCAATTTACCCTGGGGCATCGTCACCAACAAATCCACCCGCCTCACCCTTCCGCTAGTCCAACAAATCGGCCTACAAGACACCGCCTGCGTCATTTGCGGTGACACCACACCCCACGCCAAACCCCACCCCGAACCCTTGCTGGAAGCAGCCCGCCGACTAGGACTCACACCACAAGAATGCTGGTACGTAGGCGACGACCTGCGCGACATCCAAGCCGGCCACGCCGCTGGCATGTTGACTGTCGCCGCCACCTGGGGATATGGCGGCGCAATTGACTTTAGTACATGGGGAGCAGATTTTTTGGCTGATACGCCGTTGCAGTTGTTGGAATACCGGCAAAACCCAAAACCAAGCAATCAGATATAATAGAAAATCATCCGGGGGCGACTTGGCTTCGACAGGGGTTGCAAAGCGGACTAGGGCATACCGAGGGCTGGTCACCTCGTAAATACATCCAGAAAAAATTAAACGCAAACGATTCCGTTTACGCTAAAGCTGCTTAAACCCAGCTTTCTCTACACTACCTCTTCCCTGGGGTAGGCTGGCAACAGCAGTAGAGTCATTCACAGGGAATCGCTTTAAGTTGGGTCACTTAACTTAAATCTAAACAATAGGTGACTCGCCTTACCACAGCGTGTGCGTCCGCGTTGGTCGGGTTAAATTAAATGGCAGCACTAAGTATGTAGAACTATCTGTAGAGTACTTTTGGACGCGGGTTCAATTCCCGCCGCCTCCACCAAAACACAATCCCGAACTCGTCTGAGTTGGGGATTTTTTTCGTCTGTTGGCGACAGTTGGCATGTATGGTCATCCCCATGTTTTACGAATTTTTCCGAAAACTTGCTGATGAAAGTACGTTGTCAAGGATTCATTGCAACCACTCACCAAGATCAGCGAAAATGAATTTCAACTCATCTGTCATGCCATCATCTTGAACTTGAAGAATCTCTCGCAAGTGCTCATCTTCTACGCGTAAACGTTTACTCCAAAGCGCCATCAAAAACTCAAGAGCTGCCTCGCCCTGTTCATTATTCCAGTTGCGAAGTACTGACAAAATCACATCAGTCATCTGACGGCTAAAAATAGAATCGAGTCGATAGTTCATCTCAACGGGACGAGCAGCCCGCAACAGGCAAGCTTGAATCACCCCGTCGTTGTATCTGTCAAAGTTGGTTGGGCTGATTAAGGTGGTATGGTAGGAAGTTGCCAATCCGTTGTTTTCAGATTTGTTCCGCAAATCGTGAAGAACAGATTGCACGGTCCAATAGACATCGGCTTGGGTGGATTTGTTCAATCTGTCCTTGTCGAAACCAAAATCTGACCAAAATGCAAACGTCTGACGAAGAGTTAAGGACTTATTATCATTAAAACAAGTTGGCAAAAATAGACTTTTCGAATCAAACGAATTGCCGGTCAACAAATTCAAACGTGCAGACAAAATACTCGGAAGTTTTTTGTCGCTCAAAGGATCATCTTCACTAAATCGTTGCAAACACTCTTTCTCCGCATCCCATGCTGTTTTTGTGTGCTCCTTGACGCGCGGTAATGCGCAATGATTCAGAACCACCAAGGAATGTTCGCCTAAGGTAAGATCTTTTTTTAGTTGCTCGAACGAATCCCGGTTCGGCATTTTCGAAAATGCAACCAAGTAGGTTATGGTGGCAGACTGGTCGATGCATCGCAATTTCCTAGAAATTGCAAGCAAACTACGACCCGATGTAATTGCACCAACCAATACCATGACAGAAGAGGCATTTTTCATCTTACTTTCTATTAAATCGCTGGACGCCACCCAATTAACAGAATCACTCTCACCCAGAAAATAATTCCCAACCTTGTCTTTCAACGCTTGTGAGCCAACGTCATCGAAATAAATGATGGTTTTTAGGTCTCTTGAAAGATGCTTCTTGACTTGCTTATCAATTAAGTTCGAAAACGGCTTCGCATCAATTGACAAAGCTTGTTTTACATCAACATAAAAGTGTTCATTAGCATCTTCGGCGAGCCTTACAGCAACATTCCACTGAAGAACGTTCTGAGCAGCAAATTGCCTGAAAAAATCTTGCCTATCTTTCTTAAAATCAGCCTTCTTTATTACTAAAAGTTCATGTTTTGGATTTTCCGGAAGAAACTGATCACCGGCGATGCGTATCAACTTTGAGCCTTGCTTACAAAATTCACAATCTGACACTTTACCGGATACCAATTTTTTACCAATCTCTGCGGTAACCTCAAAAACACCGTATTGGCCGCTAGGTAAGTTGACATGAAAAAGTGTAATTACCTGCTCTTTTGTAAACGAAGTTTTATTGAATAACTTCTTTGCAAGAGAACCACTGGTTGTAGCGGAAATAAAAAGCAAGGAACTGTCATCTTCAACAAAGTCGAACTGCTCATCCATAACTGCATATGACGCAAAACTTTCTATTATAGGAAAGCCAGATTCGAAATCCTGATAAAGCTGGATGGCCACACTAACTAAGTATGAAATGGATGAAGAATCCACGTAAATGCGCTTTAAGTCTTTGCGCATATGGGGCAGCAAAGACACCGCAAGAAAGGCAACCTCTACCCCAGAAACCAGCAGATTGGATCCTCGAATAAAGCTATTGCAATGATCTCCAGAAGGTTTAACAAAGTGATAACCATGGTTAGAAACCACCAAGCCACTACGTTTCTTAAATAGTGCAAGCATACCTCTGTGAAGTATTGCAGAACGCAACTCTCCACTAATACCCTTACCACCACAATCTTTCAGCACACCATCTTTATCTACAGATAAACAAAATAGGCGCTGGTCAATTTCACCGACATACGAATCAAATTCGCTGACAAACGACTTATCACTCTTGCAATCTGACAAAGTAATTTGTTGCTTTTTCAATGAAATCAAATAAACGTTTTTTAGGACTAGATTTTCCGTGACATCCATTTTTAACGCTTTGGATATTGCATCCAATCCAATATTTGAAGCGACAAAAATAGCAAGGCTCGATTGATCTTGATTTTGAGGATAAGAAAAACGAAAAGCAAAATAGTTACTCATTATTTTGCCTCCAAAGGAATTAACAGACTGATCGCGACACCACAAGCCTTTGGCATTGGTGTGACCTCCACATTGGCCATTTCCTTAGTTTCCCAATCAAAAAATTCAGGAGATTTATCAGGCGAGTAAGGGGAAGACATGAAATTGCGGAATAGCCCTAGCCGGCCACTGCGAATGCGCATAAAACCACCGAGTCTCGTAAGCCTATCCATCACCACCGGCAATCCATTGCCTTTACTGTCTTTCGAAGTGGAGGTCTGACGAAAGTTAAAACACTTTTTAAATATGGTGTACTCGTCTTCGATTGATATTTGTGCCAATTTTTCGTTGGGATTTTGATCCGCCATCCATCGATCGCAATAACCAAGACCAGAATCTACGATACCGATTTCTACGAAACGAATTTGTCGCTCATCTGAATGCCGATTGGTAATTGTTTCAAGATAGTCAGATAAAATTGGCTGATGTTCGACGGCCCCCTCCGCACTGGTTTTTCTAAGGTTTATACCTTGAACATAAACGATGCGAACACCCGGCTTTAACCATGTGCCACGTGTGTAATCTCGAGAACCATGCTCATGCGTATTCAGAAACAGTTCATAAAAAATCCGAGCAAGTGCATCCAAATCATTAGCGGCTATATCTTTCCCCCCCCCGGGAGCTGCCATTGCCTGGCCAACCATCTTTTGAATTAGTGCTTTAAATTGTTCAAGCTGCCTTGGCTCTGGAAGAGTTTCTGCTTTTGCTATGTAAAAGTTGGGGTCAAACCCTTTTGAACTGTGATCTACAAACGCGAACCAACACAATCCTCCACGCTGTCGACCAAACCGACTTCGCGCTTGATTTTCAATGGCTATCTTGGCAGCTGCATTTACCTGCGGCCTTAATTCTTTTTCCATTTCATTTGTAAGCGAGATCGACTTTGCAAACATCGCCGCCACAAACTTATGAGGCCGTTTAATCAAATCTTCAATTTCATCGTTGGCCACACTTTGGCTTAATGCGAGCGTTCTAGTATTACTAAGTCGAGCCCATGTATTGACCGCTTGAATAGCGCTTGCCAGTCCACCAAATGAGTTTGCATAACCTGCTGTGCCAACAGGTAACAGCAATACATTCGCACTCTCTTCATCCACCATATCGGCAATAGTTTTTTCGCACGCATCAACTGTGATGTTGGCGGGAAAATTAATCATGCTTGTTCCTCTTTCTAAAATTGAAGTGGGTGCTCACTGATGACCACCAGATAACATACGATCAGCTTTTCCAGACCTAATTTAATGGTATCGGCGGAATTCATTCATCAGTCTCTTTGTTCTCGTCAAGCAACGTGCCACACACCGCACGTTCGCGAGCCAGCTCCACAGCACGGTGCAGCTGCGCCTGTAATACTTCCATGTCCGGGATATGTGCCAGATATTCTGCGACGCGAATGTTGGACGCCTCCATATCCATCAGCTTCACCTGTTCGGCATCCTTGGTTGCGCACAAAATCAGGCCGATCGGGGGCTCCTCGCCGGCGGCGCGGTCATGTTGCGCTAGCCAGCGCAAATACAGTTCCATCTGACCCTTGTGCGCGGGTTGGAATTTCTCCAACTTCAGTTCTACCGCCACTAGCCGCTTGAGGTAACGGTGATAAAACAGCAAATCAAGGTAGAAATCGTCAGCGCCTACGCTAATGCGTTTCTGCCGTGCCACGAAGGTAAAACCCACGCCCAGCTCCAGCAAGAAGCGCTCCATTTCGCGCAGGATGGCATCTTCCAAATCACGCTCGCTGTAATCCTGCGGCAAACCCAGAAAGTCCAGCATGTAGGGATCACGGAACACCAAATCAGGTGTCATCTGTCCACCATCGCGCAGGTGGCTGATTTCTGCTTTCACCACCGACTCAGGTTGCTTGGATATCGCTGTGCGCAAGTACAACTGGCTAGCGATGCGTTCACGCAGGGTGCGCACACTCCAGCGCTCCACACGGCACAGTTCGGCGTAATACTCGCGCTCTAGTGGCTGTTTGAGCGGCAGGATTTCGATAAAGTGGCTCCAGGTCAATGCCTGCACTAGTACAGAGACAATTTTTTCGTCAGGAAAAACGTCGGCAAACTGCATCATGCGGCGCAGGCTGCGTTGACCGAAAGCGCGGCCATACTCAACCACCAATTGTGTCGACAGCGTCGACACAATCTGCTCGCCGTACTCCGCACGTTCGTTTTTCAGCACTTCGCGCTGGACACGCTGCCCGATATGCCAATAGAGCATCGTTTGTGTGGCATTGGCGCTTTGCGCGACATGCTGACGGGCCGATTCGATCAAGCCACGCAGGTCGATCAGCAATGCGTTGGAAGTCAAAGCAGGTTCAGTTTTCTTCGCCATCGTTATCCTCTTCTTCAGACAATTTGATCAGCTTGTTGTGGTTTTTTGAGCTACTCGAACTTGGTAGATCAGACATTATGAGCCACTGTTTGTGGCTGAGCAAACACTCGAAGTGAGCAAAAAGACTAATCAAGACCAGTACGTTACGATCTGTGCCAGCGGACGAATCAAGCAGTTTCTTTTTCGATTTGGTAGGGAAGGAAACCGCTCCGATTCAGAGAGTGGAGAGTGTAATCAAATCAGCGGCCGTGACGCCTCGCGGAATGCCTGATAAAATGCGCGCCGTCATTGGGGAGTAGCCGCTCTTCGACCCCGAAGAGGCTTACGTCAACATACTTGACCATCAGGTCATGGCGTAAGCGGTTCCCGAGCTTGGCAAGACCTTTGACCACAACGCCTCCGATTAGGCCGGTGAAGCGTCGTGGTCAATCGTATATAGACCGGCCTGGGAATTTTTATGGAATCACTCTTCGTCTCAACTGGGGTCGTCGCACTTGCTGAAATTGGCGACAAAACTCAACTCCTGGCCTTTATCCTCGCAGCCCGCTTCAAGAAGCCCTTGCCGATTATTCTCGGCATCCTGGCTGCGACTATCGTCAACCACGGTCTCGCCGGTGCCCTCGGGGCTTGGATCACCGCGATGGTGAGCCCGGAAATCCTTCGTTGGGTATTAGGATTCTCCTTCATCGGGATGGCGGTCTGGACAATTATTCCGGACAAGATCGAAGAGGAGGAAACCCAGGTTGCTAAGAGGTTTGGTGTCTTCGGCGCCACCTTGGTCACCTTTTTCCTTGCCGAGATGGGCGACAAGACACAAATCGCAACGGTGGCCCTGGCAGCACACTACAGCGCGCCCTTGATGGTGGTTTTTGGTACCACGCTCGGGATGCTGATCGCCGATATCCCCGCCGTGTTCGTCGGCGATAAACTTGCGTCAAAAATCCCAATGAAGCTAGTGCACTCTATCGCCGCCGCAGTCTTTGCGCTCCTTGGGGCTGTGACACTACTGGGTGCTGGATCGAAACTTGGATTCTAAAGCCGCAAGCACCTCAAAAAAATGACGGCATCCCAAGTCAGCGATCCTGTTTTGGGACGGTATCGATACATAAATATGTACTAACTCAGACCCGATCTGACAGTTGCCAATTTTTATAGGGTATCTGTCAGATCTGGTCTGAACTAATACACTTTGGCCCAGTTCGCTCCTGTTCGCAGCAGCACGCAGCGCTTCGATTGCGTACTTTCAACAGTCGTTTGATGCGGGGTGCCATCCCACCACCAAAACATAATCCCCAAATCGTCTGAGTTGGGGATTTTTTTCGTCTATTGGCGCGTTTCGCCCCGTGTTCTTGCTGGTTCGTGCAAAACTTGCGGACTACGCCAACAGCGCCATCAGGCCGGCTCTACGCCTGGCGCCCTCTCTTTCGGTCATTTCTCTCTGCACCCACTGGATATATTTCGATTATAATGGAAAAATGGAAGAGAAAGACGTTATCAAAGCCTTGGCCGCCATGGCTCAGCCCAACCGCCTGCAGGTATTCCGCTCCCTCGTAGTTGCGGGCAAACAAGGCGCGACTCCGGGGCAGCTAGGAGAGTCCCTCGGGGTACCCAATGCCACGCTTTCATTTCACCTCAAAGAGCTGATGGGCGCTGGCCTGATCAGCCAGGAACGCAATGGGCGCAACCTGATCTACCGCGTCGAGTTTGACCAGATGAATAGCCTGCTTGCCTACCTCACCAATAACTGCTGCCAGGACACCGAGGCCTGCCTCGATGCCTCATCCACCAATTGCCAATGCTGAAAGGAGCCAATATGAAACGATTCCATGTCCACCTCCATGTGCAAGATCTGCAAGCGAACATCGCGTTTTACTCACGCCTGTTTTCTGCCCAACCTGCGCGGATCGAAACTGACTACGTCAAGTGGATGCTTGAAGACCCTCCGGTGAACTTCGCCATCTCAACGCGAGGCAGCAAGCCTGGCCTCGACCACCTGGGCTTCCAAGTCGATAGTGCCGAGGAGTTGGTTGAGATGAAGGCGGCTGCTCAAAACGCCGACATGGCCATGCTCGACGAAGGCGAGACGACCTGTTGCTATGCCCGCAGCGACAAACACTGGATCACTGACCCACAAGGCATAGCCTGGGAACAGTTCCATACGCTTGGCGACATCCCGTTTTTCAACGAAGCCTCGCAACATACTTCTGGCGCGGCATGTTGCGCACCCACAAAACCAGCTGCAACGGCTTGCTGTGGCCCCGCCACATCCCCCAAATCCTCTTGCTGCTGAAAGAACAACATGACCTCTGAATCTAAACCTTTAAATGTCCTTTTCCTGTGCACGCACAACTCTGCTCGCAGTATCTTGGCCGAAGCCCTGCTGAACCACCTCGGCCAGGGGCGTTTTAAAGCCTACTCGGCAGGCAGCAGCCCACGCGAGAACCAGCAGCCCAATCCGCTGGCACTGGAAACGCTGTCCAAGGCGGGCTTGCCGGTGGAAGGCCTCTACAGCAAAAGCTGGGATGAATTCGGTAAGCCCGATGCCCCTCACATGGATTTGGTGATCACCGTCTGTGACAACGCCGCTGGTGAAGTATGCCCATACTGGCCAGGGCAGCCGGCTACGGCGCACTGGGGTTACGCTGATCCATCGGAAGTCGATGGTGATGATGAGAGGAAGCGTCAGGCCTTTCGGCAGACCCTGCACCTGATCCGCAAGCGCCTAGAAATTTTCGTGAATCTTCCACAAAGCAGTCTTGAAAAGCTCACCATCGAGAAGACTGCCCGCAACTTATCTCAGAGCTAATCATGAGCATTCAATGTGAAGTGACTACCAAGGTGGCCTCTCAAGCTCCGATGACTATCTTCGAGAGGTATCTGACGATTTGGGTGTTCTTGTGCATTTTTTTGGGCATAGCGCTTGGACAATTTTTCCCAGATGCCTTTCAGGCCATCGGAGCCATGGAAGTTGCACAGGTCAATTTGCCCGTAGGGCTGCTGATCTGGGTGATGGTCATCCCGATGCTGGTCAAAGTGGATTTCGGTACCTTGCACGAGGTGCGTCAACATGTGCGAGGTATCGGAATCACACTGTTTGTGAATTGGCTAGTCAAGCCTTTCTCAATGGCGTTCTTGGGCTGGTTGTTCATCCGCCATTGGTTTGCGCCGCTTCTGCCTGCAGACCAGATCGACAGCTACATCGCCGGTTTGATCCTGTTGGCTGCCGCTCCCTGCACGGCCATGGTGTTCGTCTGGAGCCGCCTGACCAATGGTGATCCCTTGTTCACGCTTTCCCAGGTGGCGCTGAACGACACCATCATGGTCTTCGCCTTTGCGCCGTTGGTAGGGTTTTTGCTAGGTATTTCAGCCATTACCGTGCCCTGGGACACCCTCATCACCTCGGTGGTCCTCTACATATTGATTCCGGTAATGCTGGCGCAATTGTGGCGTAAATTGTTGTTGGCAAGAGGGCTGAACGTGTTTGATGCTGTTATGGCCAAGATTGGTCCGTGGTCGATCACGGCTTTGTTGGCAACACTCGTTCTGCTGTTCGCATTCCAGGGGGAGGCTATACTCAAGCAACCATTGGTGATTGCTTTGCTGGCTGTTCCTATTCTCATTCAGGTGTTTTTCAACTCGGCATTGGCTTACTGGCTCAATCGCCAAATGGGAGAAAAACATTCGGTAGCTTGCCCTTCGGCACTCATTGGTGCATCCAACTTTTTTGAGTTAGCTGTGGCAGCTGCAATCAGCCTGTTTGGATTTCAGTCGGGCGCAGCATTGGCAACAGTTGTTGGCGTGCTCATTGAGGTTCCAGTAATGCTGTTAGTAGTACGCGTTGTCAACCAGTCCCGGGGTTGGTACACATCCAAACAATGATCAACATACCTGCTGAGTAAACACTATCTGCACAAAATCGCTCGCTGCTCATTCCACAAAAGCGATGTGCCAATCGCTCAATACCATTCGGGTAGATCCAAACCCTCAATGGCACCCTTGAGCAAGAACGGGATGGTGGCGCGTGTGTGTTGCAACAGGTGCACAGACTGACCTTCAAGATGGACTGCACAGCTTCCCAGGTACTGGGTTCAATCAGATGTGTGATTCACAGACAGAGGATTTACAACAATTAAAACTGTGGAGGTAATTTGATATGAGCGACACAAAAACCAAAAGGGGTTATAGACCGAAATCTATAACCCCTTGAATTTGGTGCGGCTGGCAGGAATCGAACCCACGACCCCTTGGTTCGTAGCCAAGTACTCTATCCAGCTGAGCTACAGCCGCGAAAGCCTGAAATTATAACACAGACTTGCTTGATCATAAAAGCCTTGATCGCGCTTTTTATTACAAACTTTGGCGGAGACGAAGGGATTCGAACCCTTGATACAGGTTTAAGCCCGTATGCTCCCTTAGCAGGGGAGTGCCTTCGACCTCTCGGCCACGTCTCCACACTTTTACTAATATGCCGCATTCGTTATTAATACGACGAATTCAGCGAAGAACGAGATAATAGCTGCTTGCAACCACTTGGTCAATCTTATTGCTCGCTATTTTCGAGACCAAATGCTTTATGCAACGCGCGTACGGCTAATTCCATGTATTTTTCATCGATCAAAACGGAAATTTTAATTTCAGAAGTGGAAATCATCAGGATATTAATGCCCTCTTCCGACAAAGTGCGGAACATTTTGGATGCGATACCGACGTGGCTACGCATGCCGACACCGACCACCGAAACCTTGGATACTTTGGTATCGCCACTGATACTGCCAGCACCGATATGTGCTTTGACGTGTTGGTCTAATACGTCCATAGATTTGGCGTATTCACCGCGTGGTACTGTAAAGGTAAAGTCTGTTTTGCCTTCTACCGATTGATTTTGAATAATCATATCGACTTCGATATTGGCATCCGCAACTGGGCCTAGAATTTGATAAGCAATGCCTGGTTTATCTGGGACGCCTAATACAGTAATTTTTGCTTCATCGCGATTAAATGCGATACCAGAAATAACAGCTTGTTCCATGTGTGTATCTTCCTCAAACGAAATCAGGGTGCCGGAATTTTTTTCTTCTTCCAGCGCAATCAATGGGTCAGTCAATGACGATAAGACGCGAGTGGGTACGCGATAATTACCGGCGAATTCAACCGAGCGAATTTGCAATACTTTTGAACCGAGCGATGCCATTTCTAGCATTTCTTCAAACGTCACGGTTTTTAAACGACGGGCTTCTGATACTACTCTAGGATCAGTTGTATACACGCCATCGACGTCGGTATAAATCAAACATTCCTGTGCTTTTAAGGCAGCCGCTACTGCGACAGCGGAAGTATCAGAACCACCACGACCAAGGGTTGCGATATTGCCGTCATCATCCACGCCTTGGAAACCAGCAATAATAACGATCTTGCCAGCGTCCAAATCACGCCGCACTCTAGCGTCATCAATCGATTGGATACGTGCTTTGGTAAAGGCGGAATCGGTTTTAATCGGCACTTGCCAACCAGTATAAGAAACTGCTTGTTTGCCAAGCGCTAACAAAGCCATGGACAACAAACCAATAGAAACTTGCTCTCCAGTAGAAGCAATCATATCCAACTCGCGTGGATCAGGTTGTGCCATGATTTCTTTGGCTAGGCCGATTAAACGATTGGTTTCGCCCGACATGGCGGATGGCACCACCACAACTTGATAACCAGCGTCATGCCACTTTGCAACACGCATGGCGACGTTTTTGATGCGCTCAGTCGAACCCATCGATGTACCACCGTATTTATGAACGTATAAAGCCATAATAATTGGAAATTAAATGAAAATTAATTGGAGATTCATTGCAAAAAGCGGGGATAAAAAAGCAGGGGGTGACTGTACATGTTGCAGCGCAAAATGACAAGTAGCTACTGCTTAATCATGAGATAATTTCGCCTCATTTTTGCGCATTACCAACCATAAATCGCTTATCCATCAAGCCGCCCATATGGACATCAGCGGCACAAAAAATATAGTTAAAACAACGCTTTATGGCATTATCCGAATCCAAACATACCCCCATGATGCAGCAGTACCTGCATATCAAAGCCAACTACCCTCATACACTCGTGTTTTATCGTATGGGAGATTTTTACGAGCTATTTTTTGAGGACGCAGAAAAAGCTTCCCGCTTGCTAGGTATCACCTTGACACAGCGAGGTAGTTCGGACGGAGCGCCGATTAAGATGGCGGGCGTGCCTTTTCATGCGGCAGATCAGTATTTGGCTAAGCTGGTCAAAATGGGGGAATCGATCGCGATTTGCGAACAGATTGGCGATCCTGCCACCAGTAAAGGGCCGGTAGAGCGAAAAGTCATGCGTGTCGTGACGCCCGGTACGCTGACGGATTCCAATTTATTACCAGAAAAATCCGACCAACCCTTGCTGGCGCTGCATGTCGTCAACCAACGTAAAACATTCAGCATCGGTCTGGCGTGGCTTTCCATGGCAAGCGGCGCATTAAAGTTGATGGAATTTTCTGTCGAAGTCAAAAACATGCAGGATTTACAGCAAGTCGGCAAGCGTTTGCAACAAGAGCTCGAGCGCATCATGCCAGCTGAAGTTTTATGGGCCGAAGATGCAAAAAGCATGGTTGATGAACTTCATTTGATTCAAACCAAAACCACGCCACCACCCTCTTTTCTTCCAGATTGGCATTTCGATACGCAACAGGGTAAAAAATCCCTGCAAGCACAACTTGCCGTTGCCAGCTTAACCGGCTTTGGCGCTGAAGAGTTGTACACAGCGATAGGCGCAGCGGGTGCCTTGTTGCGTTACGCCAAAGCGACGCAAGGCAAGGATTTACAGCATGTGCGTAGTTTGAACGTGGAATCGGAAAACGAATTTATCGGCCTGGATGGCACAACACGGCGCAATCTGGAATTAACCGAAACCATACGCGGACAAGAATCCCCGACGCTGTTTTCCCTACTCGATCATTGCCGCACCACCATGGGTTCGCGCATGTTGCGTCACTGGCTGCATCATGCCAAACGCGATCAAACCGTAGCGAGAGCGCGGCACCA
>CAZCIX010000009.1:48887-56093 GCA_964498835.1 uncultured Burkholderiaceae bacterium
GTCACTGGCTGCATCATGCCAAACGCGATCAAACCGTAGCGAGAGCGCGGCACCAGGCGATTAATGCATTAATTCGAGCCGATGCTGGCCATGGATTAACAACAGCTTTGGGATTAATACCCGACATTGAACGCATCAGCAGCCGCATTGCGCTGATGTCAGCGCGGCCACGCGATCTAGCGAGTTTGCGTGCTGGGTTAGAACAATTACCAATCTTGCGTATGGCGGTGTCACATTGCATCGCCAGCCATAATCTTCATGACATCAATGACATTGATATTAATAACGATGTTGCCATTGCTGCACCGCTGCTTAAAACTATTCACGCTAATTTAGCCACACCAAATGCCTGCCTGGATTTGCTGACGCGTGCTATTGCCACTGAACCAGCTGCACTAGTGCGTGATGGTGGCGTAATTGCACCTGGTTTTGATGCGGAGTTGGATGAGTTGCGTGGATTGTCCGAGAACGCCGGCCAGTTTTTAATTGATCTAGAAACACGGGAACGAGAGCGTACCGGCATTGCCAATTTGCGAGTTGAATACAACAAAGTGCATGGCTTTTACATCGAAGTCACCAACGGACAAAGCGATAAAGTGCCAGACAATTACCGCCGCCGCCAAACGCTAAAAAACGCTGAGCGCTACATTACGCCAGAATTAAAAGCCTTTGAAGATAAAGCCCTGTCAGCGCAAGAGCGTGCTTTGGTGCGAGAAAAATATTTGTACGAGCAGTTGTTACTTAACTTAGCGCCACACATCGAACCCTTGCAAATCATCGCGCAGGCATTAGCGCAATTGGATACCTTGCTAGCCTTGGCACAGCATGCCACGCGCAACAATTGGTGCGCTCCGCAATTGGTGGCGGAACCTGGGATTGTAATCAAACAAGGTCGCCATCCGGTGGTGGAAAATCAGATTGAACGCTTTATTGCCAATGACTGCCAATTCGACAGCAAACGCAAATTACTCTTGATCACTGGCCCGAATATGGGCGGTAAATCGACGTATATGCGCCAGGTTGCGCTGATCACCCTACTCGCTTACATCGGCAGTTATGTGCCCGCCAGCGAGGCAGTGATTGGCCCCATCGACCGCATTTTTACTCGCATAGGCGCAGCGGATGATTTGGCCGGTGGACGTTCAACCTTTATGGTAGAAATGACTGAATCGGCAGCGATTTTGAATGGTGCGACCGAACATTCGCTGGTATTAATGGATGAAGTCGGTCGCGGCACCTCAACTTTCGATGGTTTGGCACTGGCGTTTGCGATTGCCAAGCATTTAATCGAAAACAGCCGTAGCTTCACCCTATTTGCCACCCATTACTTTGAATTGACCCAATTACCAGACACACATCCGACTGCGGCCAATGTGCATTTATCCGCCATTGAACACAAAGAAAGCATCGTGTTCCTGCACGCCGTGCAAGCCGGTCCCGCATCACAAAGCTATGGTTTGCAAGTCGCACAATTAGCTGGTCTACCACAAACCGTGATTCGTACCGCACGCAAACATTTGGCTTTATTGGAAGCCCACTCCATCCAGGCAACGCCGCAATTGGATTTGTTTGCATCAGTTCAACATGAATTACCTGATGTAGATGAGGATGAGGATGAGGATGAAAATGAAAATGACAATAACGCAGACAAAGCAAATGCGATTAATGCATTGCTGGTCGCACTGGAGGAACTTGATCCAGACGAATTAACACCGCGTGAGGCATTGGATGCGTTGTATCAATTAAAAAATCATATAAAAACGTAAAAACACATAAAAATCATGCAAGATAAATTACAAAAATTCATGTTTGAACACGCCGCTATCCGTGGCGAACTGGTAGAAATTTCTGAAGCCTGGCAACAAGTCCAAGCACGCTACGATTATCCCGATGCGGTCAAAAAATTATTAGGTGAAATGCTGGCGGCAGCGATGCTGTTATCCGCCAATTTGAAATTCAATGGCACACTCATCATGCAAATCCATGGTGATGGGCCGGTACGCCTACTGGTAGTCGAATGCGACGCTGCATTGCAGTTGCGCGCCACCGCCAAATTGGCACCCAATGCAACCATCGCCCCTGATGCCAGCTTGTCGGAGTTAGTACATGTGCATGGCAATGGCCGCTTCATCATGACGCTGGCACCCAAAAACCCCTTGCCTGGTCAACAGGTTTATCAAGGCATCGTACCTCTGGATGGTGACAATATTGCCAGCGTGATTGAGTATTACATGCTGCACTCCGAACAATTGGATACTAAATTGTGGCTGGCGGCAGATCAGAATGTATCACGTGGTTTATTGCTACAAAAACTGCCGCAGGCTCAACACGACAGCCCATCCTCAGAACAAGATGAAAATTTAAGCCCAGAGAACCATGAAGATCCGTTGGAAACATGGAACCGCACTGTCATGCTCGCTTCCACTTTGAAATATGAAGAATTATTAACGACCGACATCCAACATTTGATGCACAATTTATTTTGGGAAGAAACGATCAGAGTATTTGACGCACAACATCCTAGTTTTCATTGTTCTTGCAATCGTGAAAAAGTCGGCAATATGCTGAAAATGCTAGGACAAACTGAAATTGAAGCAGGATTAGCAGAACAAGAAACACTAGATATCGCCTGTGATTTTTGCGGCTTACATTACAGTTTCGACAAAATTGACTGCGCACAATTGTTTTTGGATGAGAGTGGAGTAGATGTCATTACGGATACAAACCACAGCAAACATTAATCACGCAGTTGTATTGCATTAAAAATTATTCCTGTTTTGTATTTTTGTATTACTGCATTCCATTTTCGAACCAAATAAGTTACCCTGTGGAAACATTGACGAGATTCACAATCTTGATAACGTCAATAATGTCAACAACGCAAAGGGGAAATGAAAATGCATAAAAATAACAAACTAATAGACCTGACAATTTTTTATTGCTTTTCAGCAATATTAAGTGCGAGTGGTGCTGTTCAAGCTGCGTGTAATGATCTTGCTGTTTATCCAAGTATAAAAATCAATTGGTCTGACTGCGATAAAACATCAGCACCTTTAGGCAACGCCTATCTTTTTATGGCAAATCTTAGCAATGCAAAATTTAATAAGGCCAATCTCAGTAGTGCTCAGCTTGGCCTTGCCAATGTAAGTGGAGCAGATTTTACCGATGCCAATTTAAGCAATACGTCGTTTTACGGGGTTGATTTGACCAAAGTAGGCAAGATGAATACTCACGGTACTTTTGACCGAACAAATTTCTACGGTGCCAATCTTTCAGGGATGGATTTTTCTGGTGCAACATTAGGTTTTTCCACGTTCACAAATGCCAATCTTTCAAGGGTCAATTTCAGCAAGGCCAATTTAAGCTATCAATGGGCCGCTGCCAACTTCAACAATGCCAACTTAACTGAGGCTAATTTAACTGAAGCCAACCTTTTCTGGGTCGACTTTACGGGCGCAAAATTCGTTCGAGCAAATCTCACTGGGGCCAATTTAAGTCGAGCCATACTAAACAAGGTCGATTTTACGGGGGCCAATCTTACCAAGACCAATCTTATTGGTGTCATGTGGCCATCAAGTGCAACACTTGCTGGTGTCAATTTTACTGATGCAAAGCTTTCTGCAGGTGGGGGAGCAAATTCTAATTTGAATAGAGCAAATTTTACCGACTCAAAACTGATTAGAGCAGACCTCACTCAAGCAGTACTCACCGATGCAAATTTCAGCAAAGCGGACTTAACTGGTGCTAATTTTGATCATGCTGACCTCAGCGGTGCCAATGTCAGCAACGCAACGCTAACTGGGATTAATGTAAACTGGGCTAACCTTTCAAGAATTGATTTCACCAGCATTAAATGGGCAGTCGATGCGAAGTTGGATTATGGGAATTTTACTGATGCCAATTTCTCTGGCACGGTCATGCTTCAGGCAAAACTATCAGAAACCAAACTGATTAACGCCAATCTCAACAAGACAAATTTGACAGAAGCCAATCTCACCAGAGCCAATCTGACTGGTGCCAAGCTTGACGGCACCATTTTTAGCAAAGCAGATTTGACTGGCGCAAACCTGACCAAAACAGACTTAACTACTGCAGATTTCTCAGGCGCCAATCTGAAGTCAGCTAATTTAACTGAACAAAATTTAAGTAAAGCAACATGGATACCAACAGTAAAACTAGTAGGGGCTAATTTAACAAGCACAAATCTTTCGGGACTTTCATTCGTGAAAGCAGATTTAAGCAATGCCAATCTGACTAGTGCAAATCTTAGCAATGCAAATCTTAGTAATACAAATCTAACTAAAGCAGACTTGAGTAAGGCAAATTTAACCAAGGTAAATCTTACCGGTGCCAATCTTAGCAAAACGAATTTGAGCAATGCCGATCTTTCAGGCGCAACCTGGACAGATGGCAAGAAGATTTGTGCTAATGGCAGTATTGGGAAATGTAAATAAATATTGAATCAACATTCGGCGCTGGTTTGGATACGAATATTGTGGATGCTTCTGTTAAGGCGATTATTTCGGCTGTGAATCGGTTGGGGGTGAACGTTTAAACGACATCACGCTTACTTTCTTGATGCCTTGATTCCACATACCGTGCAAGGTGTCTTCGAAATTTTTGGCGAATCGCCGTGTATCAAATAAAACGGTTTTAAGAACCTTATCTCTCAAGGTGTTTCGTAAGATAGCGAGAGTTTGAAGATCAGAGGCGAATTCGATTGCTTTGTTGACATAGTCATCATAGTCTTGGGCAATCCAGTTTGTTTGACCGGCATTGATGGCGATTGACTCACCCAAGCGAGACAAAAATCGATTTCCTTTCAAGGTTAATACAGGAGTACTCATCCATAACGCATCCACTGAAGTGGTTCCTCCAGGATAAGGAAAGGTGTCAAGAACGATGTCGACTTGGTTGTACGTTTGAAAATACTCTGTTCTTGAACTGGAGCCTTTGAGAATAAGGCGATCGATCGAAAGATCATGAATGGCAAATCGGTTTTGCACATCGCTTATTACTTTGCTATCAGCCAACTGTCTTGACTTAAGAAGTAACTTTGAATGCGGTACTTTTTTAAGAATGGTTGCCCAGAGTTTGACAACCTGGTCATTCATTTTTGAGAGATTGCCCAAGCAGCCGAAGGTCAGGTAGTGATTGCTCAATGCAGGTAATGAAGATGGGGAAACGGGTTGAACGGGGGGGATAAGGCACAACCAGGTTTCTGCCAGATTCCAGATTTTTTCCGTGAAATGGTGTTGATCACTTTGTGGGGACATGTAAGGATCACCTAAAAAGTAATCCATTTCTGGTAATCCAGTTGTTGCAAAGTAACCAAGCCAAGAGGCTTGAACAGGTGCAGGTTTATAGGAAAAAACGGGTAATCGGTTGTGCGCAGTATGCCCCGATAGATCAATCAGAATTTGAATGCCGTGTGCATGAATCAGCGTTGCTGCTTCAAGATCTGCCTTGCCATAAATCGGAAGCCATTTCTCAAAATGTGGTTTGAGGCGCTCTGTCAGGTCATCTGTTTCTGGTGTGGTTGGGAAAGCGTAGATCTCAAATTGGTTTGGATCAAGATGTTTGAGTAAACCCTCAATAAAATAACCAACTGGGTGGTTTTTTAAATCGCCCGAAACAAAACCAATTCTTAATTTGACTGGATTAGCTTCAATAAGCCATGAATTAAATTTTGGTGTGGCACTGACTGAAATCAGCGAGCCATAAAGTTGCGCTTCAACTAAAGCCGCTGCAGGTGATAACGATTCAATATAGTTCAAACTAAACAACAGATTGCTACGTGTAGCTGTGTAATTGGGCTTGAGGCGAATAGCTTCCCTATAACTTGCCTCTGCTGCGCTCAATCTTCCAAGGTTTGTGAGTATGGATCCGAGATTGCTGTACGCATCAGCCGAATCAGGATTTAACTGAATGGCATGTCGGCAACTTAGCTCCGCTTCATGCAAACGATCTAATTTGCAAAGAATGGCTCCTAAATTGCTGAGGGCTTGTGGATCATTTTTGTTAAGCGTTAATGCTGCGCGACAAAATTCTTCTGCTTCAGAAAAGCGATTTAATCCTATGAGCGTATTGGCTAGATTGCTGTACGCGGATTGAAATGTTGGATTAAGTTTGATGGCAGCTTTGTAAGTTATTTCAGCCTCATTCAAACATTCAAGTTTCTTAAATGCGTTAGCGAGACAAAATTGAAAGTGCGCGTTCATAGGTGCTAGATGAACTGCGGTGGAATAACAATTTTTGCTTTCAGGAAAGCGCTCTAAATCCAACAAAGTGCTTCCAAGATTACAAAAGGCTTCCGCGTAATCGGGTTTTATTTCTATTGCTTTTCGTAACATGATTTCCGCATCAGCATACTTTCCCATGTCCCGTAACGTGACTGCCAAATTGTTATAACTTTCAGCATTGGTTGGGCTAATTTTGATGCTTTTACGGCAAAAGTCTTCAGCTTCCGTGAGTCTTCCTAAATCTCGTAATATTTTGCCTATATTGGAGTAAGTCTGCGCATCCATTGGATTGATGGTCGCTGCTTGATGCATCGCTATTAGCGCTTTCTCGAAATCTCCGATATGGCTGAATATTGCTCCGAGTACTTTCCATCCAAAAGGATGCATCGGATATTCAAGCGTTAATTTTTGGGCAGTCTCTCTGGCTAAATCAAAATCCCCTGCGTTGTAACTAGCAAGCAATGCATCAAGCTCTGTTTGAGACGGGGAAGATTTGTTAGTTTGAAAGGCCACTAATTTTTGTTCAAGTTGCTTAATAGCTTCTCCCGCCAATCCTTTTTTCTTGCCTTCCGTTAAGACGGTACTTGCTTTTGCTATTTCTTTAGCTTCAATGAGTACGTGAATATAGCTAACCCAAAATTGTCCTTGCATTGGGCTATTTTCAAGCGCAGTTTTTAAATAAGTCAGGGCTTCTTGTGACTTGCCAAGTCCAACGAGCAGTATGCCAAGATTGTGATTGGCATCAGGATGTTTGGGCTGAATTTTGAGAATTGCCCGATAAAGTTGTTCAGCCTCTTGAGGTTTGCCAGATTTGTGTGCTTCAACTGCTTTTAATAATGTTTGATCAATTTTGGAATTCATAGCTATTGATTAGCCCATTTCGACCAAACAGACAAAACCGCTGCCAATAAAATCAACGTACCGCCTATCATCAACCTGGTCGTCAATACCCCAGCGCCCAAAA
>CAZCIX010000010.1:0-50865 GCA_964498835.1 uncultured Burkholderiaceae bacterium
GCGGTGGGCAGTGTGAAACGTGTTGTCAGCATGATAGGGGGGGATGTGTGGATGAGGTTTTGGTCAATAGATAATGTCGATTTTTCTATTATTTTGTCATGAAATACCAAAGTAAACTAATCAAGAGAGTGACACATCAACAATGTTATCTATTATGTACTAATTATAAATGTCACATCAATTTTTAGCCACGGTAAGTAATTTTCTTTACTTTGTCGTTTTATGGGTTTTAGCTTGTTAGCTTTGATAGTGACTTTTTATCCTGTTTTGTTAACTCTTCATACCCTTCCTTCCACCTACCTTTTTCATCTCGAATATCAAGACGTATGACGCCATGATGTTCCCACCACACGATTTCTCTATCGTCGGTGTAACGTGCACCAGAGCCAGACAGTACTTGGGGCAAGGTATATTTTTTACCATCCGGTGTGGTGATTTTGACAAACTGCAAGCTGTTGTCAGATAACGATCCGTAGATAGCTTCGAAGGATTTGCCTTGTTTATTTACGTACAAAACAGGCGGTTGAAGATTAACGGTAAGCATGGACTGCGTGGTTTGTGTTGTTTGTGTCGTGCTTGTTTTGTGATGTTTTGTATGAGCGCAGAAGTAAAATCCGGCGCCAATAATGAGTAAGGTGAGAATAATGATGGTAGTTATTTTTCGCAGCATAAAGTGTCCTGAGTGTTGGTAAGTTATAAATATTTGGTAATTATTAAGTAATAAGCGCTGCTAGAATACCGTTTTTCCATTTTTAGCCCTGAAAAATTAACATGACTCAAGACGAATTAAAACGAGCTGTTGCCTGCGCTGCGATCGATTATGTGGTGGACGATGAAATTATTGGTGTTGGCACCGGTTCAACAGCCAATTTTTTTATTGATGAATTAGCCAAAATCAAGCATCGCATCAAAGGTGCGGTTGCATCGTCTGAAGCGACAGCAGAGCGTTTGCGTTCACATGGGATTGCTGTGTTTGATTTAAACCAGGTCGATTACATGTCGGTGTATATCGATGGTGCGGATGAAATCACGCATCAAGGCGCGATGATCAAAGGCGGTGGCGCAGCATTGACGCGTGAAAAAATCGTGGCTTCCGTCGCTGAGCGTTTTGTTTGCATTGCCGATGGTTCCAAGTTGGTGCAAGCGTTGGGAAGTTTTCCTTTGCCAGTTGAAGTCATTCCCATGGCAGAAGCAGTCGTGATGCGCAAATTGGCAGCTTTGGGCGGTGAACCACGTTTACGTGTTAAAGAGGGTAAAGCGGTGTTAACCGATAACGGTAATATCATCATTGATGTTGTCGGTTTAACGATCTCTCATCCTGCTGAAATGGAAAAAGAAATCAACGATATCGTTGGTGTTGTCACGGTGGGTTTATTTGCCCAACGGGCGGCAGATATTTGTCTATTGGGAACGTCAGAAGGTGTCAAAACGTTGCGGTTTGAGTGAAAATGAGAGTTGCGGATTATTTGCAGGCTTGTATAATCGCGCTCTAAATTATTCACACATTGAGAAAAACAGTGCTTAGTGATTGACTTTATTTGTCTACTTTGTCTACTGTTTCTTCCAGCAAGAATACAAATATTACGAGTCGATAATCGATAATCAACAATCGAAAAATGCTCTTCGATGAGCAATGTGGCTCACGTAATATTTGTTAAATATCTAATTATGCAAGACCGCTACTGAATGAATATTGCTGAGGCGAAAAAGATCCTCGAAACTGCTTTGCTGTGTGCTAATGAGCCATTGGCGGTCCATGATTTGAAGAAGCTGTACGATGAAGATTGCACAGCTCGTACAGAAATAAACGAAGCGACGATTGCATTATTGCTAGAAGAATTACGCAATGACTGGGCCGATAAAGGCATTGAAATAGTCAATTTGTCGACTGGATGGCGTTTCCAAAGTCGGCCAGAAATGAAACGATATCTTGATCGAATAAATCCTGAAAAACCACCAAAATATTCACGAGCAAGTTTAGAAACGTTGGCGATTATTGCGTATTGCCAGCCTGTTACGCGTGGTGATATTGAAGAAATCCGAGGCGTTACGGTGAATTCGCAAATCATCAAAATGCTAGAAGATCGCGGCTGGATCGACATGGTGGGGCATCGAGATGTCGTTGGACGTCCGGCATTGTTTGCGACGACTAAGCAATTTCTGGATGATCTTGGTTTAAAGTCTTTAGACCAATTGCCACCATTGCAACAATTTGTTGATAGTCCAAACGTTAATGTCAACGTTAACTAATTAATAATTTAATATTTAATAATTTTTAACCCGATGCAAATGAATAATTCATATTGCATCGGATTGTCACAGGCAAAAAACTAAAAATGAATACATTTAATGATGATGTGCCACGCAAAGTAGTACATGCTGCTAATTCTGATAACGCTGATAACGCTGGTGATGTCGGTAATGCAAGCGGTGTGAAAAAAAATTTTTCTTCAAACAATACAAAAAGGAAGAAAAAACCTGCTGGCTCAGCGCGTTCTGCTAATTCCGCTAAGCCTGCTAATTCTGGCAAGTCACCGATGCGCGCATCATCACGAGCCAATGCCATGGATGCCGATGCCGTGTTTTCATTTGTGACTTCTGATGCGTTTGATCATTCAGCAACCGCTACGGCGGAAACAACAAGAAAAGACGGACGCAATTCCCGTGCGCCTCAAGGTAAAAATGCAAGACGTGATTTGACAGCGGATGAAGCACCCAAATTGCATAAAGTCTTGGCTGAAGCCGGATTGGGTTCGCGCCGTGATATGGAAGAATTGATCATTGCTGGGCGTGTTTCCGTGAATGGTGAGCCGGCACATATCGGCCAGCGCATTCTTCCCACCGATCAGGTACGGATCAACGGAAAATTAATTCAACGCAAGATCAGTAAGCGTCCGCCGCGTGTTTTGGTTTATCACAAACCTGCTGGTGAAATCGTGAGTCATAACGATCCTGAGCACCGTCCTTCAGTCTTTGATCATCTGCCAACGATGAAAGTATCGAAGTGGCTGGCAGTTGGGCGTCTGGATTTTAATACTGAAGGTTTGTTGTTATTTACCAATTCTGGTGATTTGGCTAATCGTTTGATGCATCCACGTTATGGGATCGATCGCGAATATGCGGTTCGCACATTAGGTGAATTAGAAGAAGGCATGCGTCAAAAATTGTTGAATGGTGTCGAGCTGGACGATGGGATGGCGCAGTTCTCAAAAATTGTTGATGGCGGTGGCGAGGGCGTGAATAAGTGGTATCGCGTGACCATCGGTGAAGGGCGTAATCGCGAAGTACGTCGTATGTTTGAAGCGGTTGGTTTGACAGTATCGCGTTTGATTCGTACCCGTTACGGCGTGATGACCTTGCCACAAAATTTAAAACGCGGTCGTTGGGAAGAGTTGGAAGAAAACGCTGTACGTGATTTATTGCGTATCAGTGGTTTGGAGAAAATGGCTGCGCAGTCTCAATCTTCGTCGTCTAAAGGTCAAGGCGAATACCAAGGGCGTCGAGTCAACGGTAATCGCATTGGTGGTGATAGTAATGGTAATGGTGGTCGGTTCGATAGAAGTTCAGGCAATCAAGGGCAGTCCAACGGAAGAAGAGGCACGGGGCAAAGATCAGACGGACAGCTCACTTTTGCGCAAGATAAAAAGCCTGGCCGTAATTCACAAAAACAAGGCCGCAGCCGTCAACCCGACCCTTTGCAAACTGCATTTGGATTTGTAGAAACAGGGCAGGGTCGTCGTCGTAGTAAATTTAATTAAAATTCCCCCGTCGTTCCCGCGGTTTTAGGCGGGAACCCAGCGTCTTTCGTTGTCGCTTATTAAAAAGCCACTGGATCCCCGACTAAAGCATTCGGGGACGACGGTGCTGAGTGTGGCGGCCAGTACACTCGTTCCCACGCTCCTGCGTGGGAATGCATACTTAACTAAAACCTCTCCTCAGGACGCAAATAGCGCCACTCACCCACGGGTAAATTACCCAGCGTGATGCGTCCAATCCGAACACGCTTTAGACTCAACACTTTTAAATCGACCGCTTCACACATGCGGCGTATCTGTCTTTTCTTCCCTTCGCGTAGCGTGAAGCTTAATTGATCTTCGTTTTGCCAGCGCACTTTGGCTGGTAGTAGCGGTTTGCCATCCATCCACAAGCCATGGTTTAAGCGCTGAAGCTGTGCATCTGGTAGTTTGCCTGGCTTGGTATATTTCACGCGGACTAGGTATTCTTTTTCTACCTCAGTATCTTGGCCTATTAACTGCTTTGCGATACGTCCATCCTGCGTCAGGATTAACAATCCAACCGAATCAATGTCCAACCGGCCAGCAGGCACCAGATTGCGCAGTTGCGTGGGATGAAACGATTCTTGTGCTTTATCTTCTTTCCAGCGCGATTCTGGTTTGATCAGTGCAACAGCAGGTGTGTATCCATCTTCCGCCTGACCACTGACGTAGCCCATGGGCTTGTTGATCAGAATTGTGACGCGTTTGGATTGTTGCGCACTGGCTTGACGTTCAATGCTGATGCGTTGATTGGGGAGGACTTTGCTGCCTAATTCAGACACCACTTTGCCATCAACGCGGACCCAGCCTTTGCTGATCCATTCATCGGCTTCACGTCTTGAGCAAAGACCTAGTTCAGACATGCGTTTTGATAGGCGGAGAGGTTCAGTCATGGTAAAAATAATAAGTAAATTTTAGATAAATATTAGTAAAATTTTAAATACGGATTGCTTCTAATAAATCAGTTTCCAACTCAATTTGGCTACGCGCATTGTTCAATACGGCGCCATCGACCAAAAACACGTCTTCCACGCGCTCACCCAGCGTCATGATTTTGGCGGTATGCAGGCTGACTTTGTATTTTATAAGCACCTTGGCAATTGCATACAGCAAGCCATTGCGGTCGTTGGCAGAAATCGATAACAAATAATACTGGCCACGTTCATCAGGCCGTAAATCAACGGTGGGTATGATGGGATAAGTTCGTGACAAGCGAGACAAACGTGTTTTGGCAGGAGCCGGCAAGGGCTGTTGTGATTGCAGCAATTCAGTTAACTCATGCTCTATTAACGGAATGATGTTGGGATAATTGTTTGCGAATGCCTGTTCAGTGATTAAAAACGTATCCAGCGCATAACCATGTTTGGTTGTATGAATTTTGGCTTCCAAAATGCTGAAATTTTTGGCGGCAAAATAACTGCAAATTCTGGCAAATAAATCAGGTTGATCTTTAACGTAAGTGGCAATTTGCAAGCCTTCGCCAGTTGATAAAGGACGGCACTTTACAACCGGAAAGTTGCTATTGACTTGGTTATAAAAAGAGAGCGTTTGCCATGCAATATCATTGGCATCGTGGCGCAAAAAATACCCGACATCTAATTGCGCCCAAAACGCTTCATGCGCATTGTTAGTCAACCCAGCCAAACCGGCCAATCGTATCGTTTTAAGCGCGTCATGTTGTCTATTGATTAGCTCTCTATCGTTTGATGGCATTTCACCACCTAGTACGCGTAACGTGAGTTTGTATAAATCTTCTAGCAGCTTGCCTTTCCACGCATTCCATACTTTGGGACTGGTGCCACGTATGTCGGCCACGGTGAGCAAATATAAGGCGGTGAGATAGCGCTCATTGCGTATTAATTTTGCAAAATCACGAATGACTTCCAGATCTGATAAGTCTTTTTTCTGTGCAACATGCGACATGGTCAAATGTTGTTCAACCAAAAAGACGATTAAATCGGTGTCTTCTTTGGCGATGCCGTGTTCATCGCAAAATTGCTGGGCATCCACCATGCCCAATTTGGAATGGTCGCCGCCGCGCCCTTTGGCAATGTCATGAAAGAGAGCGGCAATATACAGCAACCAAGGGCGCGCAAAATTGGCCATTAATTGGCTGCAAAAAGGATATTCGTGCGCATGCTCCGTCATAGTGAAGCGGCGCACATTGCGCACCACCATCAAAATGTGCTGATCAACGGTATAAGCATGAAAAAGATCATGCTGCATTTGCCCAATAATGCGGCGAAAATTGGGTAAATAACGCCCCAAAATCCCGGTTTGATTCATGCGCCGTAATGCGTGCGTAATCCCTTGCGGCGCTTGAATGATTTGTAAAAATAGCGATCGATTGTTGAGATCACGCCGAAAATCACCATCAATTTTCAGCCGCGCATGCCAGAGTGCGCGCAAGGTGCGAGCTGTCATGCCTTTTAATTCTGCATGTAGCGACATCAGCAGAAACACTTCCAACATAGAAGAGGGTGTGGCTTCAAAGACATCATCTTGTGTGATGTCTATATAGCCGTTGACTGCATTAAAACGTGGATTGATGGCTTGCGGATGTTCGGCTTGTGGAAAGAGTTGCGCCTGGATATTTTGCAGCAGGATGATGTTGAGTTGAGACACGACTTTCGCGGCCCAGTAATAACGTTGCATCAAATATTCACTGGCGCGCCGGATGTTGGATTCGTTACTCGTCGTTTTAAAGCCTAAGGTTTCTGCAATCGGTGTTTGCACATCAAACACCAGACGATCTTCGCGTCTGCCAGTATGGATATGCAAGCGCACACGTATATCTTTAAAAGCGCGTTCTTTTTCCATTAACTGACGTGCCTCTGCTAGCGTAATCAAGCCACGTTGCGCCAATTCACGCCAGGAATCGCCCAAACCAGCCGCTTTTGCTACCCACAAAATGACTTGTAAATCGCGCAAACCGCCCGGGCTTTCTTTACAATTTGGCTCCAAGCTATACGGCGTGTCCTCGTATTTAGCATGGCGCTGATGCATTTCCAGCATTTTCTTTTGGAAAAAAGCCTGTGCATTGATGGCAGCAGCATAATTTTTTTGCAAGTTCTGAAATAACTCCAGATTGCCCGTCACCAAGCGTGCTTCCAATAAGCAGGTTTGGATCGTAATGTCAGCAGCTGATTCGCTTAAGCATTCGTCTATGGTGCGTATGCTGTGGCCGATTTCCAGGCCCAAATCCCAAAAAAGTTGAACCAGTTGCTCAAGTTTGGCTTGCAAGAGTGGATCTGGTGCTGAGGGAATTAAGATTAATACATCAACATCCGAGTGAGGAAACAACTCGCCACGACCATATCCGCCTACCCCCACCAAAGCCACGCTGGCAGGAATTTCTAGCGCTTGCCAGGCTTGTGTTAAGACTGCATCGACATTTTGGCGCAAGGTGCGCAGTAATTTTTCAGGCTTGCCATCAGTTTGAAAGACGGTGATAGCGGCTTTTTTGTCTGTTTTGAGCTTTTTTTTCAGTTCGCCTGCGAGTGACAGCATGTTTTAAACAGCAGTAGGTGTAGAAGTATTGTTGGCTTGAATCCAGTCAGGTATAGCAGGCGTACCTTGTGATGTAGTTAACACTTCATATCCTGTGTCTGTCACCAAAACGGTATGTTCCCATTGCGCAGAAAGGCTGCGATCCTTGGTTTTGATCGTCCAACCATCGTTCATTTCACGAATTTCTCGACGACCTGCGTTGATCATGGGCTCGACAGTGAAAATCATGCCAGCTTGCAATTTTTCCAACGTGCCAGGCCGGCCATAATGCAATACTTGTGGTTCTTCATGAAATATTTTGCCGATGCCATGACCGCAAAATTCACGCACCACGCTGTAGCCTGCTTTTTCCGCATGTTGTTGAATGACATAACCAATATCACCCAAATGCGCACCGGGTTTGATTTTGGCAATCCCTAACCACATACATTCAAACGTGATGGCGCTTAATCGTTTGGCAAGAATGGAGGGTTCACCAACAAAAAACATACGGCTGGTATCACCGTGATAACCATCTTTGATGACAGTGACATCAATATTGATGACATCCCCATTTTTGAGCACTTTGTCACCAGGAATGCCGTGGCAAATCACATCATTGACTGAGGTGCAAATTGACTTGGGATAAGGCGTATAGCCAGGAGGGCAATAATTCAACGGCGCGGGGATGGTGTTTTGTACATTCACCATGTATTCATGGCAAAGACGATCCAGCTCACCCGTAGTAATGCCAGGCTTCACAAATGGTGTGATGTAATCCAACACCTCAGCGCCAAGTCTGCCGGCTATCCTCATGCCTTTAATATCATCAGCAGTTTTAATCGAAATAGAAGAAGACATGGGAAGGTCGCAATCCGTAAAAATTAGAAATTTTATAAACAGCCGGAAATTATAAGCGCTACGCTCAATATACGCATAAACACGCAAAGATATCTGTAGTAAAAGCAAAAGCTAGCTTGAGAAAATTATAAAAACTACGGTATAATCTTGGGCTGCTTGGACCGCCATTTATTCAGTGGTTTGAGTACAAAAAATACATCAATCGTTAAACTCGCGAATCCGTTCAAAAAGGGTGCTCTTTTAGGGGTAATTGACCGGATTCCAGACCTAACCCTGGGGAAATTATGTCCGTTACTATGCGCGAAATGTTGGAAGCTGGTATTCATTTTGGTCATCAAACTCGTTTTTGGAATCCAAAGATGGCGCCGTTTATCTTTGGTCAGCGCAACAAAATCCATATTGTTAATCTGGAAAAAACCCTGGGTATGTACCAGGAAGCAATGAAATACATCCGTCAAGTATCCGCCAGTCGTGGCACGGTATTGATGGTTGGTACCAAACGTCAAGCACGTGAAATCATTGCTGCTGAAGCACAACGCGCTGGTGTTCCTTATGTTGATCAACGTTGGTTGGGTGGTATGTTGACCAACTTCAAAACAATTAAAACTTCCATCAAGCGCTTGAAAGAAATGGAAACATCCCTAGAAGATGGTTCTGTTGATAAATTGAGCAAAAAAGAAGCCTTGATGTTTCAACGCGAAATAGTCAAATTGCAAAAAGCAATTGGCGGTATCAAGGATATGGGTGGCGTGCCAGATGCGATTTTTGTGGTTGACGTTGGTTACCACAAAGGTGCAATTACTGAGGCTGCAAAATTAGGGATTCCAGTGGTTGGTGTTGTTGATACTAACCACACACCAGAAGGTGTTACATACGTTATTCCAGGTAATGATGATTCATCCAAAGCAATCGCTTTGTACGCTCGTGGCGTAGCAGATGCAATTCTTGAAGGTCGTGCTAATGCTGTGAACGATGTGGTTGAATCTATCAAAGGTGATGCTGGTAACGATGACTTCGTGGAAGTTGAAGGTCAAGCTTAATAAAATTTAAATCAGAATTTGAATTCTGGTTTTCAATGTAAAAAAGGGGCGAAAAGCAGTAATTCGCTCCTTTTTTTAAATGATCATAAATATTTTTAGACGTAATAAGTTAGGAGAAAAACATGGCGGCAATTACTGCAGCGATGGTAGGTGAATTACGCGCGAAAACTGACGCGCCTATGATGGAGTGTAAAAAAGCATTGACTGAAGCCAATGGCGATATGGACAAAGCGGAAGAGTTGTTGCGTGTGAAATTGGGTAGCAAAGCTTCTAAAGCTTCTTCCCGTATCGCTGCTGAAGGTGTTGTGGCGACTTATATTGCCAATGGCGTTGGTGCATTGGTTGAAGTGAACTGTGAAACCGATTTCGTTACTAAGAATGATGAATTTCTCGCTTTGGCAAATGCATGCGCCAAGTTGGTAGCTGAACACAACCCGGTGGATGTTGCAGCGTTGTCCGCTTTGCCATTGGATGGCAAAACAGTAGAAGAACAACGCGCAGCGTTGGTGGGGCGTATTGGTGAAAATATGTCTATTCGTCGTTTCTCTCGCTTTGAAACTGCTGGCGATAAATTGGCTTCTTATTTGCACGGCACGCGTATTGGTGTCATGGTGGCTTTTAATGCAGCGGATGAGCAAGTTGGTAAAGATGTGGCCATGCATGTTGCTGCGATGAAACCGGTTTCTTTGTCCGCCGAACAAGTACCTGCTGATTTGATCGAAAAAGAGCGTTCAATCGCAGAACAAAAAGCCGCTGAATCAGGCAAACCAGCCGACATCGTTGCGAAAATGGTTGATGGTTCGGTACAAAAATACTTGAAAGAAGTGTCTTTGTTGAATCAGCCTTTTGTTAAAAATGACAAGCAAACAATCGAACAAATGTTGAAGGCTGCGAATGCAAGCGTGAAATCTTTCACCATGTATGTTGTTGGTGAGGGCATCGAAAAGAAACAAGATGATTTTGCTGCAGAAGTCGCTGCACAAGTAGCAGCAGCCAAACAAGCATAAAAATTGTAATTGTTGTGTGTTGTTTATCAGTATTTTTCAATGTTTTTTAATAAAATTTTTAGAAATTTTATTTCAAATAAACTGTTGAATTGCTGATTCGTGATAATGCGTAGTAGAAAGCGGGCCGAAAGGCCCGTTTTTTAATCACAAGGAGTTCATTCATGGCAAATCCCATTTATAAGCGCGTTCTTCTCAAACTCTCTGGTGAGGCTTTGATGGGGGATGATCCATACGGTATTAATCACGCAACCATTGAGCGCATGGTCAATGATGTTGCTGAAGTAGCGAATTTGGGAGTGGAATTAGCGATTGTTATCGGCGGCGGAAATATTTTCCGTGGCGTAGCACCGGGTGCCCAAGGAATGGATCGCGCAACGGCTGATTATATGGGTATGTTGGCAACGGTTATGAATTCTCTCGCTTTGGCCGATGCCATGCGTCATGCCGGTATCACCGCACGCGTTATGTCTGCTATCAGCATTGAGCAAATTGTAGAGCCCTATGTGCGCCCTAAAGCATTACAATATTTAGAGGAAGGTAAAATTGTCGTGTTTGCTGCCGGTACGGGTAATCCATTTTTTACGACTGATACTGCAGCGGCTCTGCGCGGCTCTGAGATCAGTGCTGAAATCGTTCTTAAAGCAACAAAAGTGGATGGTGTGTATACCGCTGATCCTAAAAAGGATCCGAATGCAACACGTTATTCGACGATTACATTCAATGAAGCTATTTCCAAGCATTTGCAAGTCATGGATGCAACGGCTTTCGCGCTTTGTCGCGATCAAAAATTACCAATTAAAGTCTTTTCGATTATCAAACCTGGCGCTTTGAAAAGAGTCGTCATGGGTGAAGATGAAGGTACTTTGGTTCACGTATAAAAGATTAAAAATTACTTAAAAATTGCCTTAAAAGTTAGCTTAAAAGGAAAAGTTCTATGAGTACAAGTAGTACAAGTGACGTTAAAAAAAATACTGAACAAAGAATGCATAAATCGATTGAAGCTTTAAAAGCCAATCTTGCTAAAGTACGTACTGGACGAGCACATACAGGGATCTTGGATCATGTGCAGGTGGAATATTATGGCAATCCTACATTGTTGACCCAGGTTGCAAATGTGACATTGATTGACGCACGTACACTGGGTGTTCAGCCTTGGGAAAAGAAAATGTTAAGTCTGGTTGAAAAAGCCATACGCGATGCAGATCTTGGCCTGAATCCTTCTACACAAGGTGAAATGATTCGCGTCCCTATGCCACCGTTGAACGAAGAGCGCCGTAAAGAAATGGTGAAGTTGGTTAAGGGGGAAGCGGAAGATGCAAAAATTTCGGTTCGCAATGTGCGTCGCGATGCCAACGAAGCATTAAAAAAATTATTGAAAGACAAAGTTTGCTCTGAAGATGAAGAGCGTCGTTCGCAAGATGAGATTCAAAAATTGACAGATAAATTTGTTGCTGACATCGATAAGATTGTTGTCGATAAAGAAAAAGAAATTTTGACGGTGTAACGTAAATTTATTTTTTTATATTTTCTTATTTTTAAATGTCATTTCTAAGTTCAACGCAAGCTGTGCCGAATACGCTTTCGGTGCCGCGCCACATTGCCATCATCATGGATGGCAATGGTCGTTGGGCAACTAAACGTTTTTTGCCGAGAGTGGCTGGTCATGCTCAGGGCGTGGAAGCAGTTAGGAAGGTTGTCGAAGCTAGTACTATACGAGGTGTGGAATACCTAACGATTTTCGCCTTTAGTTCAGAAAATTGGCGTCGCCCAGTTGATGAAGTGTCGTTATTGATGCGTTTATTTATGACGGCATTAGAGAGAGAAGTGGCAAAAATGCATGCCAATGACATACGCCTGAAAATTGTGGGTGATTTGACGCGTTTTGATAAAAAAATGCAGGAAATGATCGCTCAAGCCGAACGTAAAACTGCGAATAACAAAGGTTTAACTTTGACTATTTGTGCGAATTACGGCGGACGGTGGGACATCATGCAGGCCATTAATAAAATGATTGCTTTGCATCCAGGCACAACTACATTTAGCGAAGAAGCGTTGGCGCCACATTTGGCGATGGCTTACGCGCCAGAGCCAGATTTATTCATCCGTACTGGTGGGGAGCAGCGTATTTCGAATTTTCTTTTGTGGCAGTTAGCATATACAGAATTGTTTTTTACTCAAACTTACTGGCCAGATTTTGATGCTAAGGCGTTGGATGCTGCGATTGATTCGTATCAGCAGCGCGAAAGACGCTTTGGTCGCACTAGCGCCCAGTTGGCTGAACAGGTTACCAACTAATGTTAAAAGCCCGCATCATCACAGCATTGGTTTTACTCGCCATTTTGCTGCCCATCTTGTTTTCTCATTCTTTTATATTGTTTTCCATCGTTGCTATTGTGTTTTTTGGTACGGCGATTTGGGAAAGTCAGCGCTTGTTTATGAGCAAATTTCCTATTGCTGGCGCCTGCGTTTGGAGCATATTGTTCATTGATATTTTGTATATGCATCATACGGCTCAGGATCAAAAGGCAAGCTATTTGCCTTATTTGTTTTTTGCTAGTGCTGTTATTTGGGTGATACGGTTTGCGCCATTGTTGGTAATAGGTTTGCCAGTAATCAAAGTACAACAAGCTCAATCAACACGGCCAACTCAGAAAAAGGTGTTTGGTGATCATTTATTGCATGCTGTGTATAGCTTCACTATTTTGATTGCTTTCCTTGCTTTGCTTGTCTTATTTCAACATTCTGCTTTGTATTTGCTTTCAGTTATGGCGTTGGTTTGGATTGCAGATATCGGCGCGTATTTTGCTGGAAAAGCGTATGGTAAACGTAAATTGGCGCCATCCATTTCCCCAGGGAAATCATGGGAAGGTGCTTTAGGTGGTTGGCTGATGGTTTTATTTGCTGCTATTGTTAGTGTGGTCGCTAGCCAATCAATCTTTGTTTTGCAGGATACTTTTGCGGTGAAGGTTTTATCACATTGGGGTTGGTTGCGTTTGATGCTAGTGCTGACATTGATTGTGGCTGCCAGCGTAGTGGGCGATTTGTTTGAATCTCAACTTAAGCGCCGTGCCAATATGAAAGACAGCAGTCATTTATTGCCAGGGCATGGCGGTGTGCTCGATCGTATTGATGCATTAATTCCCGTATTGCCACTCGCTGCGTTATTTGATTTTTTCTTAAATTAAAAATATTAATTAAAAATAAGGTAACCATATGCAGCGTATTACGATATTGGGCGCAACAGGTTCAATCGGTGTTTCTACCTTGCAAGTGTTGGCGTTGCATCCTGATCGATATAGTGTTTATGCGCTGACTGCATACAGTCGTGTGGATGTACTTGCTGCGCAATGTGAGCAATTTCACCCTCAACGTGCTGTCGTTGGTACAGCGGATGCCGCGCTCGCCTTACAGCATTTATTGACACAAAAAGGCTTACAAATACAAGTTGATTACGGCACAGATGCATTGTGTGAAGTCGCCAGCGCAGCTGAATGCGATACAGTGATGGCTGCGATTGTAGGGGCAGCTGGTTTGGCGCCTACCTTAGCTGCGGCCAATGCAGGTAAAAAGATATTGTTGGCCAACAAGGAAGCGCTGGTGATGTCTGGGCGGTTGTTTATGGATGCTGTATCAAAAAATGGCGCCATGCTGTTGCCGATTGATAGCGAACACAATGCGATTTTTCAATGCTTGCCTTCAATAAGGCAACAAACTAAACAATCGCAACAACCTTGTCATCAAGGCGTGGCAAAAATCATCTTAACCGCTTCGGGTGGACCATTTTTAAAGCGTGCCGTTAATACTTTAGATGCGGTCACACCAGAAGAAGCGGTGACGCATCCGAATTGGTCCATGGGCCGGAAGATTTCAGTCGATTCCGCCACCATGATGAATAAGGGCTTGGAAGTCATCGAAGCGCATTATTTATTCGATGTTGCGGTGAATCAAATTGATGTGCTGATTCATCCTCAAAGCGTGATTCATTCTATGGTGTCGTATGTGGATGGTTCTGTAATTGCACAGTTGGGACAACCTGATATGCGCACGCCAATTGCGCATGCGTTAGCTTTTCCTGAGCGCATCATATCCGGCGTTGCATCACTTGATTTGGCTGAAATAGCGCAGTTGAATTTTGAACGTCCGGATTTTGAGCGTTTTCCTTGCCTGAAATTGGCTTATCAATCATTGCAAGCAGGTGGCACAGCACCAGCGATTTTGAATGCGGCCAATGAGGTGGCGGTTGAGGCATTTTTAAACAGGGAAATCGGCTTTCGTTTGATTGATCAAGTAATTGCACGCGTGATGGATAAGTTACCATCTACTTCCATGAATAATTTAGAGGATTTATTTATACAAGATAAGGTGGCACGGGATTTAGCTCGTACGTGCTTACAATCATGAATTAGACCATTCTTGGATGGTCAGATTGATGACTACAATTTTCAATGATATCGTTCGGCCTGCATCTTCGTTTTGAGTTTTGTTCAGGGTATTTAAACAAGATGTCTGACTATCAAGAGTTCATAAAGAATTCATAAATCTTAAGTTTTTATTGATGAAATTACATTCCAAGTGTTTTGCGATGCCAAGTTTTTTTCGCCCCATGATTACAGCAACGGCTTCCGCCTCATTGTTGTGTTCCTTAGTGTTATCTTCAAACAATGCCTGGGCGGTCGATCCATTTGTTGTCAAAGATATTCGTGTAGAAGGAATCCAACGTACTGAAGCTGGAACGGTATTTAATTATTTACCTGTTCGTGTAGGCGATACTTTTACCGATGAAAAGAGTGTGACTGCGATCAAAGCTTTGTACGCGACGGGTTTTTTTAAAGATGTGCGTATCGAAGTCGAAGGAAATGTTTTAGTCGTAGTGATTGAAGAGCGGCCAACTATTTCAGTAGTCGAATTTTCAGGTATCAAAACCTTTGAGAAAGATGTATTGATTAAGGCATTAAAAGAAATTGGTGTTGCCGAATCACGCATTTTCGATAAAGCATCCATTGATCGTGCCGAGCAAGAGCTTAAACGTCAGTATCTTTCTCGTGGTTTATATGGTGCACAAATTACGACTACCGTCACACCGATTGAACGTAATCGCGTCACGATTAATTTTTCTGTCGATGAAGGTGACGTATCCAAAATCAGAAAAATTAATATTATTGGTAATAAAGTTTTTTCAGATAAAGAATTATTGAAAGTGTTAAGTTTGACGACACCAGGCTTTTTCACTTGGTATACGAAAGCAGATCAATATTCCAAACAAAAATTGAGCGGTGATATTGAAGCGTTGAAATCGTATTATCTGAATCGTGGCTATATTGAAATGCAGGTTGAGTCGACGCAGGTTTCGATTACACCGGATAAAAAAGATATTTTTATCACCATCAACATTAGCGAAGGCGAAAAATATACGGTTTCAGACATCAAATTTGAAGGTGAAATGCTAGGCCGTGAAGCAGAGTTGAAATCGTTATTGCAGTTAAAAAAAGGTGATGTCTATTCTGGTGAAAAACTGGCGGATAGTGCCAAGAAAATTTCTGAGCGTATGGGGGATTTCGGCTACGCATTTGCCAACGTTAATGCTCATCCTGAAATGAATAAGGAAAAAAAGGAGGTCGCGTTTACTGTATTGATTGACCCAGGCAAACGTGTTTATGTACGGCGTGTTAATTTTTCTGGCAATACTGGAACTCGAGATGAAGTCATTCGACGTGAGTTCCGTCAATTTGAAAGTTCTTGGTACGATGGCAACAAAATTAGAGCATCTCGAGATAGGGTTGACCGCCTAGCGTACTTTAAAGATGTCAATATTGAAACGCCTGAAGTCGCTGGTACCTCTGATCAGGTTGATGTAAACGTGACTGTGACGGAGAAGCCAACTGGTAATTTCATGATCGGCGCTGGTTTTTCACAAAGTGATAAATTTACTGTTAGTAGCTCGATTCAGCAGACCAATTTTGCCGGTAGTGGTAATACGGTTGGGTTGGATGTGAATACCAGTAAGTTGAATAGGACAATTGCTATATCACATGTGAATCCTTACTTTACCGAAGATGGTGTGAGCCGTAGCATGGAAGTATTTTTACGTACTACACGTCCATCATTAATTAGTACAGGTGATTACACGGTTCAAACCAGTGGTAGCAATATTCGCTTTGGTGTGCCGTATTCTGAGTTGGATACTGTATTTTTTGGTATTGGGGTTGAACATACGAAAGTCGAAACAACACCGACCAGCCCTGAGCGTTATTTGACTTATGTACAGGATTTTGGTGATGGCGTCACGGCGACGACCAATTCTTTCCCTTTGACTGCTGCCTGGCAAAGAGATAATCGAGATAGTGCACTCACTCCATCTGTTGGTCGTTATCAACGTGCTAATTTGGAATTGGGGTTGGTTGGCGACTTAAACTACTATCGTACGATCTATGAACATCAATATTTCAAGCCTGTTGCACGGAATGTTACATTGGCATTGAAGGGGGAATTTGATTATGGAAAAGGATTGGGTGGTAAGCCTTATCCAGTCTTTAAAAACTTTACTGCTGGTGGTATCGGTTCTGTGCGTGGGTTTGATAGTGCTTCATTAGGAACACTGGACAAAAATGGCGATCCATTGGGTGGTAGTAGCCGTTTGATAGGTAATGCCGAGTTGCAATTCCCATTCCCTGGCTCAGCGAATGATCGCACTTTGCGCTGGTTTACATTTCTTGATGCCGGTAATGTGTTTCAGGAAGGGCAAAAAATTAATATGTCAGAATTGAGGTACTCTGCTGGTATCGGTTTGAGTTGGGTTTCTCCAATAGGACCTTTAAAGTTGAGTTACGGTAAAGCGCTGAATGCCAAGCCTGAAGATAGATTGCGTAGTTTCGAGTTTCAAATGGGTACCGGTTTTTAAGTTGTTTTTATTTTTGTTTAATAAATTATTTAATTTTTTAAATCTTTAATTTTTGGAGTACGACGTTGAAGTCTTTTATTAAAACCATTTCCTTATCAAAAATTGGCGTTGTGCTTGCTTTGTGTGCATGTTCTTTGGCACAGGCACAAGTATCGAAAATAGGCTTTGTGAGCACTGAGCGTATTTTTCGTGAGGCAACTTTGGCGAAAGCTGCACAAAAAAAGATTGAGCAAGATTTTTCTAAACGTGACAAAGAATTGCAAGATATGGCGGCACGTTTGAAAGCTTTGTCAGAAAAAATGGATAAAGATTCTGTTCTTTTGACTGAGTCAGATCGTTTGAAGCGTCAACGTGAGTTAAATGATATTGATAAGGACTTTCAACGCAAGCAACGTGAATTCCGTGAAGATTTGACTCAACGCAAGAATGAAGAGTTGGCAATTGTGTTGGATCGTGCGCAAAAAGTGATCAAGCAAATTTGCGAAGCTGAAAAATACGACATTGTTTTCCAGGAAGCAGTGTGGTTTAGCCCACGTATCGATATTACTGACAAAGTGATTAAGCAACTTAATCAACCTAATTAGGCTGATTGGTCATCAAATCCATAGCGCGTAAGGGTAGTTGTTATAGTTTCCCTTAAATTCGAACTTTAACTTTAAAAATTCGCAATCATGATGAAGGTTAGATTAAGCGAATTGGTAGAGCGTTTTGGCGGACAATTAATGGGCGATCCGAATATTGAAGTATTCGGTATCGCTCCTTTAAGTAGCGCACAAGCTTCTCACATTACATTTCTTTCTAATTCAAAATTTCGTGCTCAGGCGGAACAAACGCAAGCTGCCGCCTTGATTTTGTCAGCTAATGATGATGCATTGATTGATGAGGCTTATCATGGTACGCGCATTGTTACTCCTAATCCTTATGCGTATTTTGCTCGCGTAGCGCAGTTTTTTCTCGAGCAATCGGCTGCTCCTGCCAAGCCGGGTATTCATCCTAGTGCCTGTGTTGATCCTACTGCCAATGTTGCAGCGACTGCCACGATAGGCTCACACGTCACGATAGAAGCTGGGGCTTCGATTGGAGATCGTTGCGTGATTGATGCAGGATGTTTTATTGGCCGTGGTGCAATCATTGGTGCTGATACCCATTTTTTTGCTAATGTCACTTTTCATGCTGCTTGTGAGATTGGGCAGCGTGGGATTATTCATTCTGGTGCGGTCATTGGTACAGATGGTTTTGGTTTTGCCAATGAGGGTGGTGTTTGGATAAAAATCCCGCAAACTGGTCGTGTTGTGATCGGTAATGATGTGGATATTGGTGCTAATACCAGTATCGATCGTGGTGCGTTGGAAGACACCGTGATCGAAGATGGCGTCAAGCTGGATAATCAAATTCAAATTGGGCACAACTGTCATATCGGTGCGCATACCGCGATGGCGGGTTGTGTGGGTGTGGCAGGGAGTGCCAAGATAGGAAAATATTGTACTTTTGGTGGTGCGGCGATGGTGTTGGGCCACTTGACCATTGTTGATCATGTTCATATTTCATCTGGCAGCATGGTCTCGCGCTCGATTTTGGAGGCGGGACAATATACCGGCTTTTATCCGCTAGCTAAAAATGCTGAATGGGAAAAATCTGCTGCCATCGTGCGTAATTTAGGCGCGATGCGGGAAAAAATCCGTTCTTTAGAGAGAATTATTAAATCTTTTATCAAGTCATAAAAAACAATGAGTACAACAAATACAACAAATACAACAAGTAATACTTTGGATATCCATCAAATCAAACAGTATTTGCCACATCGCTATCCGCTGCTTTTGGTGGATAGAGTGGTGGATTTTGAATTGGGTAAGTCTATTACAGCAATTAAAAATGTGACCGCGAATGAAGAATTCTTCAATGGTCATTTTCCGCATAAACCCGTCATGCCAGGCGTATTGATGATAGAAGCGATGGCTCAAACTGCGGCTATTTTGTCTTTTCTCACCATGGGTAAAAAGCCTGATGAAAATTCCATCGTGTACTTTGTAGGCATCGACAACGCACGCTTTAAACGTCCAGTTGAGCCAGGCGATCAGCTGAAAATGGAAGTCGAAATTTTGCGTAACAGCAGAGGGATTTGGAAATACCAGGCGCGTGGTAGTGTGGATGGTCAAATTGCGGTTGAGGCCGAGCTGATGTGCACGATGCGCAGTGCCAGCGATGCCAGCAAACCTGCTGGTGAGTGATGCATCATGGATAGCCTGATTCATCCAACCGCGTTGATTGATCCCAAGGCACAGCTTGATAGTTCAGTCAAAGTAGGTGCTTATTCCATCATTGGCCCCAACGTGAAGATTGATGCTGGTACTAGCATCGGTCCGCATGTGGTCGTTGATGGTCATACTACGATTGGGCGTGATAACACTTTTTTTCAGTTTTCTTCTATTGGCGCTGCACCGCAGGATAAAAAATACGCTGGGGAGCCAACTCGGTTAGAAATTGGTGATCGTAATATCGTGCGGGAGTTTTGTACGTTCAATATTGGCACAGTACAAGATGTGGGCGTCACTCGATTAGGCAATGACAATTGGATCATGGCGTATGTGCATTTGGCACATGATTGCCAAATTGGTAATCACACGATTTTTGCTAATAATGCCCAATTGGCGGGACATGTTCATATTGCGGATTGGGTGATTTTGGGTGGATTTTCAAATATCCATCAATTTTGCAAAGTCGGTGCGCATGCCATGGTGGGCATGAGTACTTCTTTAACGCAGGATGTGCCGCCTTTTGTCATTTTGTCCGGCAATCCCGCTGCGGCGCATGGTTTGAATATCGAAGGGTTGAAACGTCGTGGTTTTACCCGTTCGCAAATTACAGCATTGCGTCATGCGTATAAATTGATTTACAAGTCTGGTTTAACGTTAGATGAAGCCAAAACAGCATTGCTGCAGGAAGAAATAGCATCGCCTGATGCCGCAGATTATTTGCGCATGATGCGTGAATTTTTGAATACCACGACTCGTGGCATTGTTCGCTGATGGCGATTTCCGTTTCTTCTAATCTGCTTACACCCGCCGCATCAATTGCCATGGTGGCGGGTGAATCTTCCGGTGATTTACTAGCCAGTTGTTTGTTGTCAGGTTTGCACACTTTACTTCCCGAAAATCATTTCAAATTGCACGGTATTGGTGGTGCCAAAATGGCTGAGCATGGTTTTGTCAGCGATTTTCCTATGGAAAAACTGGCCGTGCGTGGTTTGTTTGAGGTGCTGATGCATTACCGCGAAATCAAAGGCATTCAACGTGCGTTGCGTGATCGTTTGCTTGTTGAAAAACCAGCTGTTTTTATTGGCGTTGACGCGCCGGATTTTAATCTCGGTCTTGAAATGCAATTGAAGCAGGCTGGGATTCCTACTATTCATTACATCAGCCCATCGATTTGGGCCTGGCGCGGTGGCAGAATCAAAAAAATTATCCGTGCGGCTTCTCACATGCTAGTAGTTTTTCCATTTGAGGAGCAGATTTATCAGCAGGCTGGCGTCCCAGTGACTTATGTTGGTCATCCTTTGGCGGAAATAATTCCGATGGTTCCGGATGACGCTGCTGCGCGTAATGCCTTGAATTTGCCGCAATCAGCCACGGTGATCGCTTTATTGCCCGGTAGTCGGATGTCTGAATTGAAATACAACGCCATCACGTTTATCCAAGCCGCGCAAATTCTGGCGCAGCGTGATAGCACCTTGCGTTTTGTCGCCCCGATGGCGGGGCAGGCGCAGTATGCGTATTTTCAGCAATTAATCGCCCAAGCTGGTTTGCAAGCGGTTTTACAGGATTTACCGATACAAGTCATGATCGGGCAATCATATGCGGCGATGGCCGCAGCGGACGCGGTGTTGGTGGCATCGGGGACAGCATCGTTGGAAGTGGCGCTGTTTAAAAAACCAATGGTGATTGCCTACAAAATGATGCGTGCATCGTGGGAAATCATGCGCCACATGGGCTATCAGCCGTGGATAGGATTGCCGAATATTCTGGCAAGGGAATTTCTCGTGCCAGAGTTATTGCAAGATGCTGCTAGTCCATTGGCTTTGGCCGATGCGCTGTGGCAGCAATTACATGACGCCCAGCATTGCGCAAGATTGCAGCAGCGTTTTACCGACATGCATCATTCTCTGTTACGTAATACAGCACAGGAAAGCGCGCAGGCTGTTTTGAATGTTATGGGCAATTAACCGAGATTGTCCATTAGCTTAAATTATTCCTTCATTCCCGCGAGAACGAGGTAATACGGAAAAACTTAAAATCGTCGTCCCCGAATGCTTTAGTCAGGGACCCAGTGGCTTTTAGCAATGAACAACGAAAGACGCTGGGTTCCCGCCTAAACCAGTGGGAACGACGGAGCTTAATGAACAATTTCGGATTAATCATGCAAACCATGTTGTTTGAAAATTTTAACGATCCTAATGACACCAATCATCCCAATGAGCTGATTTGCGGCGTTGACGAAGCAGGTCGCGGCCCCTTGGCTGGTCCAGTGTTTGCCGCTGCTGTGATTCTTGATCCCGCGCATCCGATTGAGGGTTTGCGCGACTCCAAAAAACTCACCGCCTCGCGACGCGATAATCTTGCGCTGCAAATCAAGCAACACGCTTTAGCATGGTCGATCGCACAATGTTCTGAACTTGAAATTGATACACTAAATATTCTGCACGCCAGCATGCTAGCCATGAAGCGAGCGATAGAAAGTTTAAAAATTACACCGACCTTAGCCTTAATCGATGGCAATCGCTGCCCACCACGATTAAGCATGCGTGCTGAAGCGATTATCAAAGGTGACGACAAAGTCGCTGCGATTTCAGCTGCGTCGATTCTAGCGAAAACCGCTCGCGATGCCGCGCTTATGGATTTGCATCAACAATATCCGCAATACGCATTCGATCAACACAAGGGCTATCCAACGGCGTTGCATTTGGAATTATTGCGTATCCATGGCGTCACGCCAGTGCATCGCAAATCGTATGCGCCAGTACGTGCTTTGTTGGCAGACTGACTTATTTTTATTCCTTCAATGAAAACCATTTCCTCCCGCGACAATCCTCTTTACAAAGAACTCAAAAAACTCGCCACCAACGCGCAAAGTAGGCGTGCTGCTGGTAAGGCTTTGCTGGAAGGGGTGCATTTGTGCCAGGTGTATTTGCAGCATCAAGGACATCCTGCCTATTGCATCGTCAGCGAAAGCGGGTTGTCGCATCATGAAGTCGTGCCGATTGTGGCGCAGTCGGAAGCGCAGGGGGTGCAGTGTATTGTTTTGCCCGATGCGCTTTATCATGCAATCAGCCAGGTGGAAGCGGGGCTGGGTTTGTTGTTTGTGATTGATGTGCCGCAGCCTGTTTTACCGAATGATACGAATGGCTTGCAGCGATCCGCAGTTTTGCTGGATGGCTTGCAAGATCCGGGCAATCTGGGTTCTTTGTTCCGTAGCGCAGCGGCGGCGGGTATTCAGCATGTATTTTGCAATTCAGGCACTGTTCATGCTTGGTCACCCAAGGTGTTGCGTGCTGGAATGGGCGCACATTTTTTGCTCAAGATTGTTGAAAATGTTGACCTGGCGATGCTAATACCAACTTTAGGCGTGCCTGTCCTTGCCACCAGTTCGCATGCGACAAAGAGCCTATACGACATGGATTTGAAGTCTCCCGTAGCATGGATTTTTGGCCATGAAGGGCGAGGTGTGGCATCGGATTTGTTGGCGCTGGCCAGTGATCAAATTGCGATTCCGCATCTTGGCGATATGGAGTCGCTGAATGTGGCGGCGAGTGCTGCGGTATGTTTTTTTGAGCAGGTAAGACAGAGTCGGTTTAGTCATTCTTCATAATTTAAAAAGCTTATGCATATTCCAGCAATTAACAAAACAACGCGTCCACTGACTGGTCAAGACTACAAAACATTGTCGCTCGCTGCATTGGGAGGAGCGCTGGAATTTTATGACTTCATTATCTTTGTGTTTTTTGCCAATGTGATTAGCACGCTGTTTTTTCCGTCTACTGCATCTGATTGGCTACGGCAATTGCAGACTTTTGGTATTTTTGCTGCGGGTTATTTGGCACGTCCTTTAGGCGGCATCATCATGGCGCATTTTGGTGATTTGTTCGGGCGTAAAAGGATGTTTACGTTTTCCATCTTGCTGATGTCCTTGCCGACACTGTTGATGGGATTGTTGCCTACTTATCAAGTGATTGGCATTGCTGCACCAGTGGCGTTATTGGTGTTGCGTCTATTGCAAGGTGCAGCCGTTGGTGGTGAAGTGCCCGGTGCTTGGGTGTTTGTTTCTGAGCACGTGCCGGTGCGTTATACAGGCTATGCTTGTGGCACGTTAACTGCCGGCTTAACTGGTGGAATCTTGCTGGGTTCCTTGGTGGCAACGGGTATCAATACTGTGTTTACACCACAAGAGGTGCAGGACTGGGGATGGCGCTTGCCATTTTTAATCGGCGGTGTGTTTGGAATTGCCGCTATGTATTTGCGTCGCTGGTTACATGAAACACCGGTATTTGCGGAAATGCAAATGAACAAGGCGCTGGCGGCGGAAATACCACTCAAAAAAGTATTGCGTGAACATCGTGCGCCAGTGGTGATATCGATGTTGCTGACTTGGATGTTGTCCTCCGTCATCGTGGTGTTGATTTTGATGACGCCGACACTTTTGCAAAAAATATATGGTTTTGAACCTCGTAGCACCTTGATGGCGAATACTTTGGCTACTTTGAGTCTGAGCGTAGGTTGTGTATTAGCTGGTTTACTAGTCGATCGCTTTGGTGCTAAACGTACGATAGTTTTTGGTGGTGCTTTGTTGGGATTGAGTGTGAATATTTTTTATACCAATGTAGAAGGCCGCCCCGATTTGCTATTACCTTTGTACGCCTTGATGGGCTTGATGGTTGGCATGATTGGTGCGATTCCTAGCGTGTTGGTACATGCTTTTCCTGCGCAAGTACGTTTTTCTGGGATGTCTTTTTCTTATAACGTTGCATATGCGATTTTTGGTGGTTTAACACCGATGGTGGTCACGTTAATGCTGAAAGATCATCTACTTGCTCCGGCTTATTACGTGACAGCCGTATGCTTTATTGGGATGGTGACGGCGTTATTTATCAAACATCCTGTTGTTAATTCAAAATAAATCTTACGTCGTTCCTGCAGTAACGATGGAGTGAGCTAGGCTTTCATCTCCAACGCCATGGTATACAGCGCATTTTTTTTCTGTCCCGTAATTTCCGCAGCCAAGCTGGCAGCTTGTTTGACTGAACAATCAGCCAGCAAAATCGCCAATATACGTTTGGCTTCTGCTTCATTTGCATCCATATCCGTGATGTTGGGCGTGCCTTCTAATAAAACGACAAATTCGCCTTTTTCTCGGTGCGCATGATTTGCCAACCAGGGCGATGCTTCTGACAAGGGGCAGCGGTGAATTTCTTCAAATAGCTTACTGACTTCTCGTGCAATCACGATTTGTCGTTCGCCTTCAAATAAAGCAACTAAGGATTCGATGCATGCGGCGATGCGTTGAGGTGCTTCATAAAACACTAAGGTGGCGGCAATGTTACGTAAGCTGCTGAGTAAATTGTTGCGTTGCTGAGTTTTGCTAGGTAAAAAGCCGACAAAATAAAATTGATCATTCAATAAACCGCTAGCTGAGATCGTCGCAATAGCCGCACATGCGCCAGGGAGTGGAGTCACGCGTAAACCTGCGCTGCGCACCGCATCCACAATCCGCGCGCCAGGATCAGAAATAGCCGGTGTGCCAGCATCGGATACCAGTGCGATGCGTTCTCCCTTTTGTAATCTGGCAATAATTTGTTCTGCAATTTGACGTTCATTGTGCTGGTGGGCGGCAATCAATGGTTTAGACAAACCATAACGAGTCAATAAATGCACCGTGTTGCGCGTGTCTTCGCAGGCAATTGCATCCACGTTAGCCAATACATGCAAAGCACGCAGACTGATGTCACCGACGTTTCCTATTGGTGTCGCTACGACATACAACGTAGAAGCAGGATAGGTTTGCTGCTCAATTTGCTCCCATAAGTGCGACATGGCAGCGGGCAGGGCAGAGTGAACAGAATGAGGCGTCATGGAAGATGTCATGGAAGCTTGTGATATAGCAGAAGTTGCCAAAACGGGCGATGGTACCATGGGACGGTTTTGATTATCCCCAATGAATCTGTTCAAATGAGCCTTCCATCCCGATTTTCAACTCATAAAAATATTGCCGATAAGAAAGTTATTGGTCAAGCGGGAGAGGATGCCGCATTGCAATATCTTTTGCGGCAAGGATTGGTTTTGGTAGAGCGTAATTTTCGTTGTAAGCGGGGCGAAATCGATCTCATCATGCAAGAGCGTGGTGAGCTGATATTTGTCGAAGTTAGAAAGCGCGCCTATCTACATTATGGTGGCGCTGCAGCCAGCGTTACGCCAGTCAAACGTGCGCGTTTGATCAGCGCAGCGAAATTTTATTTGCAGCGTTATAAGGCGATGCCAGGATGCCGTTTTGATGTCGTCGCAATCGATGGTGGTGCCATTTCATGGTTAAAAAATGCGATAGAGGCAATAGAATCTTAAAAATGTTTTTAGGAATGCTGTTAATGCTTTTGCCCTATAATCCCACCCACTATGATCAATGAACGCATACTTGGGCACTTCCATGAAAGTGCCGAACTAAAAATACAATCCGCTGCGGTGCTTTCACAAACGATTACACAAGCAGTCGAATTGATGTTTGCCGCCTTATCGAGTGGCAACAAAATATTGGCATGTGGCAACGGTGGTTCTGCTGCAGATTGCCAACATTTTGCAGCAGAATTGGTAGGACGTTTTGAGCGCGAGCGTTTGCCTTTGCCTGCTTTGGCTTTAACTACCGATACCTCAATTTTGACTGCGATTGCCAATGATTACAGTTATCGCGATATTTTCGCCAAGCAAGTACAAGCATTTGGCCAAGCCGGCGATGTGTTATTAGCAATTTCTTCATCGGGCAATTCAGCCAATGTGCTGGCGGCGATGGAAGTGGCCCTGGAGCGCGATATGCGCATCGTGGCGCTGACAGGTCGAGGTGGTGGAGCGATGGGGAAATTATTAACTGACGCTGACATTCACATCTGTGTGCCGCATGATCGTACGGCACGTATTCAAGAAGTTCACTTATTAACGATCCATTGCCTATGTGATGGTATTGATGCAGCCCTATTTGGAGGAGATGTTAATGATTAATAGAATTGCAAATATTGAAAATATAAAAAAGATCCAACGTTCCTTATTAACGATCACCTTGTGCATTGGTGCTGCGACCACCTTGCAAGGTTGTGTTGAAATGGCCGTAGGTACTGCTGTGATTGGTACATTGGCTGCGACGGATAGACGCACAATAGGAGCACAAACTGAGGACAAATCAATTGTGCTCAAAGGTGAGCTTCGTGTTGCGGAGATAGTTGGTGAGACAGGGCACGTGAATGTCAATAGCTTTAATCGCAAAATTTTATTAACTGGCGAAGTCAAAGATCAGCAAATGAAAGAAGCGGTAGGGCGCGCAGTCAGTGGTGTTGACGGCGCGCAATCCGTTGTAAATGAATTAGAAGTGATGGGTATCAGCAGCTACACCTCCCGTTCTAACGACACGTTTATTACTGGCAAGGTGAAAGCGCGTTTGGTAGAAGCCAAAGATATTTATGCCAATACCTTCAAAGTGGTGACTGAGCGGGGTGTGGTGTATTTGATGGGGCGTGTGAGTCAGCGTGAGGCAGGTATTGCCAGCGAAGCTGCGCGTGCTGTTAGTGGTGTGCAAAAGGTAGTGAAAGTGTTTGAATACATTAGCGAAGCAGAAGCCAAAAAATTTTCTGAAAATCCCGTTAATTCTTCCAACTCTACGAGCTCTTCTAATCAATGAAAAAGAAATTATCCATTGCATGGTACGTTGCAATATTTGCCATATTAAGTACAGTGGCCTTCACGGCTTATGTATTTTTGTCCAAGAAAAACATGGCACCGGACGTCACTTTTACTGATTTGAATGGCAAGCAACATTCTTTAAAAGCTCTACGCGGTAAAGTGGTCATGGTGAATTTTTGGGCGACTTCATGTGGTACTTGTATTCATGAAATGCCGAAAATGGTTGAGCTTTACCAAAAATATCAAGGGCGTGGTTTGGAGTTTGTCGCCGTTGCCATGTCCTATGATCCAGCGAATTATGTTGTCAATTATGTGGAAACCAGAAAGTTGCCATTTAACGTGGTGTTTGATGGCAAAGGGCAGCTGGCACAATCGTTTGGTGATGTGAAATTAACACCGACCACCTTTGTGATTGATAAGGATGGAGTTGTGCTTAAACGCTATGTTGGTCAGATAGATTTTCCAGTGCTGCAAAGTTTGTTGGAAAAATCGCTGGCGGCCTAAAAATAGAACTATTCACTATATCTGGTTTCCCGTCGTTTCCGCTTAAAACAGCGAGAGCGACAGGGTATAGTTAGCCATCATGGGTTGAAATTTACATCATTCAAGCAGGAAAAACGCCGGTAGATAAGTAGCGATCCCCACGGTCACAAACAATGAAAACGATGGTGGCGTTTTCAACATTTTCCGCAAGACGTAGCGCTACTTCACACGCTCCTGCTGCGGAGATTCCGCAAAAAATCCCTTCTTCCATAGCCAACCGGCGTGCCATGTGTTCTGATGTGGCTTGGTTGACGTATTCTAGTTGGGTGATTTGAGAAGGACGATATATCTTCGGTAAATAGGCTTCTGGCCATTTGCGTATGCCGGGAATTTGCGAACCTTCTTCTGGTTGTACGCCGATGATTTGAACGTCAGGATTTTTTTCTTTTAGATAACGTGATACGCCCATAATCGTACCAGTTGTGCCCATAGCACTGACAAAGTGAGTGATACGCCCTTGGGTATCGCGCCATATTTCTGGTCCTGTTGCTTCGTAGTGCGCGCGCGGATTATCTAAATTAGCGAATTGATCAAGGATAATGCCACGACCTTCTTTTTCCATTTGTTGCGCCAAGTCACGTGCGTATTCCATACCACCAGTTTTCGGTGTCAGCATGATTTTTGCACCGTAGGCTGCCATACTTTGACGTCGCTCCATACTGAGATTTTCAGGCATTAGTAAAATTAATCGATAGCCCCGAATTGCAGCAGCCATCGCAAGTGCGATACCAGTATTTCCACTCGTTGCTTCAATCAAGGTGTCCCCAGGTTTGATGTCGCCACGTTCTTCAGCATATTTAATCATCGACATCGCAGCGCGATCTTTGACTGAACCAGCGGGATTATTTCCTTCCAGTTTGGCAAGAATAATATTGTTGCGTTTGATAATTTGTTCTCTAGGTAAGCGTTGCAGCCGTACCAAAGGGGTATTGCCTATCGTGTCTTGTATAGTTTGATAATTCGAATTCGGCGTCGTAATAGGCATGACAGTCATACTGTTCCATGTAGTGTTGTAATGAAATAATATTTTAATCGGGATAATCGGTATATCGTAAGTAACGTATACAATATATGGGCTCAAATTTTCTCTAATTTTTAAACTCCCCGTCATTTTTTCTTATTGACATTTTTGATCTGGGTCAAGTAAATGAAATCATATAGCCACAATTTTGGAATCGATAATCATCGAGCTTATCAGGTAAGTTCTCGTGAAGAGATAGTGATGCTGCTGCGTGCCTTGGTAGAAAAAAATCAGTTGGTGAAAATGGTGATTGACGATGAGGAGGAGGTGTTTGTCACTTCAATTTTAAAAGTTGATACTGAAAATGATGCATTGATCGTTGATTCTTTAATGGATGAAGAAATTAATCAACGTATTGCTGCAGCCAAAATACTGGCTTTTGAAACAACATTGGATAAAATTAAGATCATATTCTCTGCACAGAATTCAATAGCCTGCATCCAAGATGGTCGTCCTGCTTTGCAGATTGGTTTTCCTACTAATTTTGTTCGTTTACAGCGGCGTGAATTTTATCGTGCACCAGTTGTTGAGCCAGTGTTTTGTCTAGTTCCCTTGCCTGAAGATATTGGTGTGGGTGCTTATCGGTTGCAATTGTCGGACATTAGCAGCAATGGAGTGGCAATGTTTGATGAAAAAAAGATGTTGGACAATACTGTTGGTCGTGATTATGTTAACTGCCAAATTGATTTGCCAGGCATCGGTTCAATAACGACAACATTGCAAATTAGAAATTCATATGATTTAAATTCATTGAGTGGCAAAACAAAGCGTCGTTTGGGATGTAAGTTCATTAATTTAAACAAATCTATGTTGGCAGATGTGCAACGTTATATGATTAGATTGGAAAGAGAAAAAAACGCTAACTCTTTCGCTAGTGGTGTGACGAGCATGACATAAGATTGTAGTGACCAAGTAATTCCGGATGATCCAATGGATTTACGATTTGTGTTGTTAAATTAATATTCAATTGGCTTCGCGCAATACTTTAAAGCATGCGATAACTATTTGTTTAGTAAGAATCTTTCTGGTATGCACAAAATTAGATAGCATGAGCATGTCGAGTAACATCTCAATCCTGAGACTATTTTGAGAGTAAGGCATGGTGGCAAATAACATTCAATTGTTTCAATCGATCACATTAATTCAACTAATAGGTACCGGTTTATTTGCTATTGCTGTATTGCACACTTTTGCCACCGGATTTTTCGAGCGCTTGGCACATAGACAGCCGGCCTACGCCCGTTGGTGGCATTTGTTGGCTGAAATTGAGTTGGTGTTTGGTTTTTGGGCCTTGATTTTGTTGTTGGTGATGTATGCTACTAATGGCACACAAATGGCGATCGATTACCTTGTTGCGCGCAGTTTTATTGAGCCATTATTCATTTTTGCCATCATGGTGATTGCAGCAAGTCGTCCGATTTTGCAAACCGTCATGCTGCTGGTGCGTTTGATTGCAGCACGCATTCCTTTGCCAGGTAGTACGGGACTGTATTTGGCTGTATTAATACTTGTACCTTTGTTGGGCTCTTTCATCACTGAACCTGCTGCGATGACATTGGCAGCGTTGATTTTGGCGCATCAATTTTTTAGTCAAGATATTTCAATGCGCTTGAAATATGCCACGTTGGGCGTGCTATTCGTCAATATTTCAATTGGTGGCATGTTGACGCCATTTGCTGCGCCAGCGGTGTTGATTGTGGCAGCAGCATGGCATTGGGATATCACGGCCATGATGTCTTTGTTTGGATGGAAAGCCGCGATTGCGGTTGTGGTGAATGCGGTGGGTGTGAGTTTGCTATTTCGTAAAGAGTTGGCACGATTGTCAACGTCATTCGAACTTGAAAAAGAGGGTGGGTTGATCACACCTTGGTGGTTGGTTGTATTGCATTTGATATTGTTGGCTGGTGTGGTTGTCTTTGCCCATCAGCCGATGATTTTTATGGGCTTGTTTGCCCTTTTTCTTGGTTTGGCCCGTGCTTATCCGCAATATCAAGATCATTTAATCGTGCGACAAGGTTTGTTGGTGGCGCTCTTTTTGGCTGGATTGGTAGTGTTGGGTGGGCAACAGGAATGGTGGTTGCGCCCTTTTTTGATGAATATGCCAAGCGATCATCACGTGTTTTTTGGTACCGCAATTTTGACGGCTTTTGCTGATAATGCAGCTTTGACCTATTTGGGTTCGTTGGTCAGCGGACTTTCTGATAATTTTAAATATGCGTTGGTGGCTGGAGCAGTGACAGGCGGTGGTTTAAGTATTATCGCCAATGCTCCTAATCCGGCAGGGGCGGCTATTCTACGAGGGTATTTTGAGGATGGTATGATTCGTCCTGTACGTTTATTATTGGCCGCTTTCTTGCCCACCGTGGTTGCGGCGTTGGCATTTCGATTTTTATAGGCATTGGGTTTGTACGTTTAAATTAAGTTTGAATTAATTTTTACATGCTTTGGTGAAATCCAGTAGAATGCCGCTTCATTTTATTTTTTTGATTTCTTCTTCATTAAATTTCAAAAAAGAGTAGGTAAGCGGAGTGCTTATATTCTGATTATGTTGACGATGTTTGCCCCTGTTTCAATCTCTTTTTATTCAAGTCCCGCGAGGATGGCGAAATTGGTAGACGCACCAGGTTTAGGTCCTGACGCCAGTAATGGTGTGGGGGTTCGAGTCCCCCTCCTCGCACCACAAATTTTCTCTTTTTTTGGATGATTTTCCATGACAATCGCAGTCGAAACTTTAGGCAAAATTGAACGTCGTCTTACTATTTCCATTTCTTTGGCAGAGGTAAGAGAAGAGGTTGAAAAGCGTCTTAAAATACGCGCCCGCACAGTGAAAGCACCTGGCTTCCGTCAAGGTAAAGTGCCCATGAAAATGGTGGCTGCACAATTCGGATATCAAGTGGAAACTGAAGTATTAAATGACAAAGTGGGTCGTGCATTTAATGATGCTGTGGCCGCTAACAATTTGCGCGTTGCTGGCTACCCAAAAATTGATGCTAAAAATGCCGAAAATGGCAGTGGTAATGAAGTAACTGGTGTGTTGTTATTTGACGCAACCTTCGAAATTTATCCTGATGTAACAGTCGGTGATTTATCTGCTGTTGATATTTCTCAGGTAAAAGTAAATGTTTCTGATGCGGAAATTGATAAGACTATTGATGTTTTGCGTAAACAACGCGTGCATTATCACGCTAAGGGCGAGCAAAGTGCGCATGGTGATGGTGGTGAGCCACTGGCACAAAAAGGTGATCGTGTCACACTCGATTTTGTTGGCAAAATAGATGGTCAAGAATTTCAAGGTGGTAAAGCTGATAACTATGTGTTTGTGTTAGGCGAGGGCACAATGTTGCCAGAGTTTGAAGCGGCAGCATTAGGTTTAAAAGTTGGTGATATTAAAACTTTTCCATTGCCATTCCCTGCTGATTATCACGGTAAAGAGGTGGCTGGTAAGACGGCCGAGTTCACCATTACATTGAAAAAGATTGAGTGGGCGCATTTGCCAGAAGTCGATAGTGAATTTGCAAAGACATTGGGTGTGCCTGATGGTGATGTGCAAAAAATGCGCGAAGGAATCAAAGAAAATCTGGAGCGCGAAGTGGAGCGTCGTGTCAAAGCAAAAAATAAAGATGCTGTGATGGATGCATTGATTCAGGTTTCTGATCTGGAAGTGCCAAAGGCATTGGTTAATCAAGATGTGCGACGTTTGTCAGATATGACGCGGAATGATATGTTGCAACGCGGAATGAAGGTCAAAGATGTTCCGTTGCCAGAAGAGTTGTTTGTTCCGCAAGCAGAACGTCGTGTGCGCTTAGGCTTGATTTTGGCTGAAGTGGTGAAGGTAAATGCTTTGCAAGCAAAACCAGAACAAGTAAAGGCGCAAGTAGAAGAGTTTGCGCAAAGCTATGAGAATCCAGCCGAAGTAGTGAAATACTATTACGCTGATCGTAACCGTTTAGCCGAAGTGGAAGCACTTGTTTTAGAAGATAACGTCGTTAACTATGTGTTGGGCCAAGCAAAGGCACAAGAAAAGCACATGGCTTTTGATGAGTTGATGGAAAACAGGGCTGCAGCGTAAATTTTTGATGGTCTGATAGCGTATACAGTGGTGTATTCGTTTTAATTCTTCTTCGTTAAAAAATACATGAAAAACGTGATGGAAAATTCTGCATTAGACGCACAAATGCTCGGTTTGGTGCCAATGGTAGTTGAGCAAAGTGGTCGTGGTGAACGTGCTTACGATATTTACTCGCGTTTATTGAAAGAACGGGTGATTTTTCTGGTTGGTCCAGTCAATGAGCAGATGGCGAATTTGATTGTGGCCCAGATGCTTTTTTTAGAGAGTGAAAACCCAGAAAAGGATATTTCGTTGTATATCAACTCACCCGGTGGCTCAGTTTATGCTGGTATGGCGATTTATGACACCATGCAGTTTATTAAGCCTGATGTGTCAACTCTATGCACCGGTATGGCAGCGTCTATGGGTGCATTTTTGTTGGCTGCTGGCGCCAAAGATAAGCGTTTTTCATTGCCTAATTCACGCATCATGATTCACCAGCCATCTGGTGGTTCGCAAGGGCAAGCGTCTGATATTGAGATTCAAGCGCGTGAAATCCTGTATTTGCGAGAACGCTTAAATTCTATTTTGGCAAATCATACTGGTCAAACACCAGAACAAATTGCGAAAGATACAGATCGCGATAACTTTATGTCTGCTGATGAGGCTGCTACATATGGTTTGATTGATAAGGTGTTAACTCATCGTTCTTAAAACTCATCGTTTTAAATATTAAAAACGATATGGTTATTGCTAAAAACTGCTACAAATTGCCATAAATTTAGTCCCATGTCAGACAAAAAAACTCCTAGTGCTGAAAAGTTGCTTTACTGTTCATTTTGTGGAAAAAGCCAACATGAAGTGAAAAAGCTGATTGCCGGTCCATCCGTTTTTATCTGCGATGAATGTATTGATTTATGTAATGACATCATTCGTGATGAAGTATTGAATGTCACATCAGCAATCGGAACAGAGTCTGGATCAAAATCTGACTTGCCTACTCCGCAAGAAATTACCGAATCTCTTGATCAATATGTCATCGGCCAAAGTACGGCAAAAAGGATTCTTGCTGTGGCTGTGTATAACCATTACAAACGGTTGAAACATCTAGGTAAAAAAGATGGCATTGAGTTGGCAAAAAGTAATATTTTGCTGGTTGGTCCAACTGGCTCGGGTAAAACTTTATTGGCGCAAACATTGGCGCGCATGTTGAATGTGCCGTTTGTGATTGCTGATGCGACTACTTTGACTGAAGCGGGTTATGTCGGTGAAGATGTAGAAAATATCATTCAGAAATTGCTGCAAAGCTGTAATTACGAAGTAGAAAAAGCGCAAAGAGGGATTGTGTATATCGATGAAATCGACAAGATTTCACGTAAATCTGACAATCCATCTATTACCCGAGATGTGTCAGGTGAAGGTGTGCAGCAGGCTTTGTTGAAATTAATTGAAGGTACGATGGCATCTGTTCCACCACAAGGTGGACGCAAACACCCCAATCAGGATTTCGTCCAAATTGATACTACTAATATCATGTTTATTTGTGGTGGTGCGTTTGATGGCTTGGTGAAAATTATTTCCAATCGCTCTGAAAAAAGTGGCATAGGTTTTTCTGCAAGCGTCAAAAGCCAATCGGATGAAGTTGCTAGTGATTTGTTATTAGATGTAGAGCCAGAAGATTTGATCAAATTTGGTTTGATTCCAGAGTTAGTAGGTCGTTTGCCTGTAGTGGCAACATTAAACGAACTTTCAGAAGATGCGTTAATACAAATTCTGGTGGAACCTAAGAATGCCTTGATTAAGCAATATTCCAAGTTATTAGAAATGGAAGGCGTTGAGCTTGAAATCAGGCCGGCCGCCTTGCATGCAATTGCCAAAAAAGCCTTGGTGCGTAAAACAGGGGCGCGTGGTTTGCGTTCTATTTTGGAGCAAGCATTATTGGATGTTATGTATGACTTGCCAAGTCAACAAAACGTTTCCAAGGTTGTGATTGATGAGAGCACCATTACTAATCATGCCAAACCCTTGTTGATTTATCACGAACAGGCTAAGGTGTCTGGAGAGAATTAATAACTTGAATTGATTTTTTCTTACGTCTGCTCTTGTATTTTAGCTGTCAGCGCCAACATGATGGATAGGTTTTTATAAAGGTACGCCATGACAACTTCCATATCAACTGAACATAGTCAATTACCATTATTACCATTGCGGGATGTCGTCGTTTTCCCTCATATGGTGATTCCACTTTTTGTTGGTCGCCCTAAATCGATCAAAGCACTTGAAGTAGCCATGGAGCAGGGAAAAAGCATCATGTTGGCAGCGCAAAAAGCTGCTGCCAAAGATGAGCCATCCGCCAGTGATATTTATGAAATTGGTTGCGTTGCGCATATCTTGCAAATGCTCAAATTACCGGATGGTACAGTCAAAGTATTAGTTGAAGGCGCTTACCGTGCACGTATTCATCAAATTACTGAATTTGATACGCATTTCATAGCAAATTTGAGTGCTGTTGAATCTGAAGTGGGGAATGCTGCTGAGATCGAAGCATTGCGTCGTGCCACCGTTCAGCAATTCGATCAGTACGTCAAATTAAACAAAAAAATTCCACCTGAAATTTTAACTTCGTTGGCAAGCGTTGAGGATTCTGGCCGTTTGGCGGATACGATTGCTGCGCATTTGCCATTGAAGTTGGAGCAAAAACAAGTAGTGTTGGAAATATTCAGTATTTCCAAACGCTTGGAGCATTTGCTTAGTCAGCTAGAAGGTGAACTGGATATTTTGCAAGTAGAAAAACGCATTCGTGGTCGCGTTAAGCGGCAGATGGAAAAATCGCAGCGTGAGTATTACTTGAACGAGCAAGTCAAAGCGATTCAAAAAGAGTTAGGCGAAGGCGAAGATGGTGCCGATCTGGATGAGCTTGAGAAAAAAATCGCTAGCGCGAAAATGCCTAAGGAAGCACAGGATAAAGCACAAAGTGAGTTGAAAAAACTCAAGTTGATGTCACCCATGTCTGCGGAAGCGACTGTGGTGCGAAACTATATTGATACTTTGGTTAATCTTCCATGGAAGAAAAAATCTAAAGTTAATAATGATTTAAAGAATGCTGAAAAAGTACTGGAAGATGATCATTATGGTCTCGACAAAGTAAAAGAACGCATACTTGAATATCTTGCTGTGCAGCAACGGGTAGACAAGCTGAAAGCACCAATTCTTTGTTTTGTTGGCCCTCCAGGAGTGGGTAAAACCTCGCTCGGTCAATCGATTGCGCGTGCGACCAATCGCAAGTTTGTGCGCATGGCGTTGGGGGGCGTGCGAGATGAAGCGGAAATTCGTGGTCATCGTCGTACTTATATCGGTTCTATGCCAGGGAAAATCTTGCAAAGCCTGACTAAAGTAGGTGTACGCAATCCGTTGTTCTTGTTGGATGAGGTCGATAAAATGGGGGCCGATTTTCGTGGTGATCCATCGTCAGCTTTGTTGGAAGTATTAGATCCAGAGCAAAATCATACTTTTGCTGATCACTACATCGAAGTGGATTTTGATTTGTCTGATGTCATGTTTGTGGCAACTTCAAATTCGTACAATATTGCGCCCGCTTTGTTGGATCGAATGGAGGTGATTCGTTTGTCGGGTTATACCGAAGATGAAAAAACTAATATTGCCCAACGTTATTTGTTACCAAAGCAAATCAAAACAAATGGCCTAAAAGAAGAAGAAATCAGTGTTTCGGAAGCGGCCATACGCGACATCATTCGTTACTACACTAGGGAAGCAGGCGTACGCTCGTTGGAACGTGAAATTTCCAAAATTTGCCGCAAAGTTGTGAAGATGCTCTTGCTTAAGAAGCAGGATAAAAAAGTTGCCGTTAATCCCAAAAATATTGATAAGTTTTTAGGCGTACGTCGTTTTGATTACGGCGTTGCGGAAAAAGACAATCAGGTCGGCCAGGTCGTTGGTTTGGCGTGGACTGAAGTGGGTGGCGATTTGCTGACTATTGAGGCCGTCAATATGCCGGGTAAAGGTGGCGTTATACGTACTGGTACTTTGGGCGATGTGATGAAAGAATCGATTGAAGCGGCTCGTACAGTAGTGCGTAGTCGTGCCAGCAGATTGGGTATTGCGGCTGATCTTTTTGAGAAAAGCGATATTCATATCCATGTACCAGAAGGTGCAACACCTAAAGATGGTCCATCTGCTGGGATTGCGATGACGACTGCGTTGGTTTCGGTTTTTACCAATATTCCTGTGCGGGCTGATGTTGCGATGACAGGTGAAATCACCTTGCGTGGCGAAGTGTTGCCTATCGGTGGTTTGAAAGAAAAACTGCTGGCAGCGCATCGTGGTGGCATTAAAACGGTATTGATTCCTGAGCAAAATGTGAAGGATTTGGCTGAAATTCCTGACAATGTCAAAAATAAACTGGAAATTGTTCCAGTGCGTTGGATAGACAAAGTGTTGGAAATTGCTCTGGAGAGTCAGCCGACACCGTTGCCACTATCATTGGAGGAGGCAGCTGTAGTGGCTAACACGACAACGGCGAAACAAGAAGGAAAAAAAGATAGTAATGTTGTTAAACATTGATAGCTTCAGAAATTAGCCTTAAAAGTAACCTTGTAAGAACCCGCATTTCTCTTTATGAGTAGGCGGGTTTTTTTGTTGTTGATAAGTAAATTTTATAAAAAATATAAAAAATGACTCAAGAAAAAAATCAATCAAATTCAAAACCCAAATTCGACTTCAAATCCAAGTTTTTTATTGCTATCGTGTTGGTTGGTATTGTTGCTGTTGTTCTTGCTACCAAGTCATCTACGACCAAGTCGAAAACGCCTGGTGATAAAAAAGCGGATGCTCCCAAACCAGCATTGACAGTGACGACAGCGCAACCTTCTCAGGTAAATTTACCTGTTCAATTGCGTGCAAATGGAAATATTGTTGCCTGGCAAGAAGCGATTATTGGTAGCGAATCGAATGGCTTACGCTTGTCAGACGTACGAGTCAATGTCGGCGATAAAGTGCGTGCTGGGCAGGTGTTGGCGGTCTTTGCTGCAGAAACAGTGCAATCTGAGGTGGAGCAAGCCAATGCGAATGTCATGGAAGCGCAAGCAAATTTAGCGGATGCTACTCAAAACGCAGAGCGCGCGCGCGCTTTGCAAGGTAGTGGGGCGTTGAGTACACAGCAAATCAATCAATATTTCACTGGTGAGCAAACTGCCAAAGCAAAGTTGGCGGCAGCTAAAGCGAATTTGTCTGCGCAGCAATTGCGCTTAAAACAAACAAAATTAGTTGCGCCAGATGATGGCGTGATTTCCTCTCGCACTGCCACGGTCGGCGCTGTGCTCGGTGTTGGTACAGAATTATTCCGTATGATACGGCAGGGGCGGTTGGAGTGGCGAGCTGAGGTTACATCGGCAGAGCTTGGTCGCCTAGCAATTGGTACGCCAGTTGTGCTACAAGCGGCAAATGGCGCACGTTTAAAAGGCAAGGTTCGCATGATTGCACCGACTGTGGATACGCAAAATCGGGTGGGATTGGTGTATGTCGATTTGGTATCAGCACCTGCAACGCTTGATGAGAAAAAAGGTTCGTCTACACCTACGCCTTTAGTCGCCAAGGCAGGCATGTTTGCTACGGGGGAGTTTGAGTTAGGTAACACAACTGCCTTGACTGTGGCACAGCAGTCTTTGGTGGTGAGGGATGGTTTTAACTATGTGTTCCGCCTCAATCCCGATCAGCGTGTTAGTCAAATTAAGGTTCAAATCGGACGACGTTTTGCGGATCGTGTTGAGGTGTTGAACGGTATCAGCGCTGATGCCAATTTGGTGGTGAATGGTGCTGGTTTTCTGAATGATGGGGATTTGGTTAAGAATGTGGTGAATTCGAATTCAACGCATTCGACAGCAATTTTGCCGTGATATCCACAATCGGAATAACGCGTTCATACGCCATTCTGGTTGGGCCGATGACTCCCAAAGTACCAACGATTTTTCCATTCACTTCATACGGTGCGGCGACGACACTCATGTCATCTAACGGCATGAGTTGTGATTCACCACCGATAAAAATTTGTACTCCGGTTGCTTTGCTGGAAATATCCAGTAACTGCATCAAGGATGTTTTTTGTTCAAACATATCAAACAATTTACGTAAGGAATGCATATTGGATGACATGCCTTCGACGCTGAGTAAATTACGTTCGCCTGAAATCACAACATTATCTTGCTCATCATTCATCGCTTCGCTACCAGCTTCGATGGCAGCGTGCATCAAACGGGTCATGTCGTCGTGTAATTGGCGTAATTCGCTTTGTAAACGTAAACGCACTTCATCAAAATGCAGCCCGCCATAATTTTGATTGATGTAGTTGGCCGAATGCACCAATTGTGCTGGAGTGTAATCGACGTCGGTCAGCAATAGGCGATTTTGTACTTCACCATTGGGGCCGACGATGACTAGCAGGATGCGTTTTTCTGATAGGCGCAAAAAATCAATTTGATGAAAGACTGATTCGCGCTTGGGAGCCAAGACGACGCCAGCAAATTGTGACAAAGAAGAAAGCATTTGCGCAGCATTTGCGATTACTTTGTGTGGTTGGTTGGCTTGTAGTTTACTTGCGGCTACTTCTTCAATCGGTGTTGGTACAGCCTGTTGTATGTTGGGCGGTTGTGCAGTTAGCAGTGTGTCAACAAACAAGCGATAACCACGTGGCGTCGGGACGCGTCCAGCGGAAGTATGTGGACTAGCAATAAATCCCATTTCTTCAAGATCTGCCATGACGTTGCGTACAGTTGCTGGGGACAGGTCAAGGCCAGAAATTTTTAATAAAGCCCGTGAGCCAACAGGTTGACCTTCGGCAATATAATTTTCGATGAGCGCTTTGAGTAAAGTTTGGGCTCGAATATCGAGAGACATGTGTATCGTTAAGTGTTGAAAAAGTGAAAATAAAAGAGCGATATTTTAAGGTGCTATCACGTGTTTGTATTCAATAATCCGCTGAATTTTAAAGAGGATGTGAAGGATGGTTTAAGTATGATTGAAGTATGGTTTAATGCTCGCCCATCTTGTTTTTATTATTTTTATCGTTTTTACGTTAATTCGTATTGTTATGCCAAAAAATATCGCTCTAATCGGTAAGTTGCAAACAAGCGGCATTGTCCAGGCTCTGGCCGAAATAGCTGATTTTTTAATCACATCTGGATATGGTCTGATCCTGGAAGCAGAGACTGCATTAGACACACAACTGCATACGATCTTGAAAAATTGTCAGGTGATGACGCCTGACGAAATTGGCCAGCACGCCGATGCAGCGATTGTGGTGGGTGGCGATGGCACGATGCTGGGAATCGCGCGCCAATTGGCGCCATATCAGGTGCCGTTGATCGGTATCAATCATGGTCGTTTGGGATTTATGGCAGATATTGCTTTGGATCGCATGATTGTTGTGTTGGCAGACATTTTGGCGGGCAAATGTGATTCTGAACGACGTAGTTTGTTGGAGGGATCGGTTTTTCGTCAAAGTGAAGAAATTGTTTCTGGCTTGGCTTTTAATGACATTGTCGTAGCACGTGGTGCGGGTTCTGGTATGGCGGAGCTACAGGTGTATGTTGATGGCCATTTTATGTATAACCAGCGCTCGGATGGCTTGATTATTTCGACGCCGACCGGTTCTACCGCCTATGCTTTATCGGCTGGCGGTCCGTTATTGCATCCTAATTTGGATGGTATTGTCTTGGTGCCCATTGCGCCGCATGCCTTATCGAATCGTCCGATTGTGGTGCCAGATAGCAGTGAAATCGTGATCGAAATCATGGATGGACGCGACATTAGTGTTAATTTTGACATGCAAAGTTTTGTTAGCCTGGCGCATCGCGATCGCGTTGTCATCAAGCGCTCAACGCATACGGTGACTTTTTTACATCCTGAAGGCTGGAGTTATTACGATACTTTACGTGAGAAATTGCATTGGCATGAGTATCCGCTTGCTCAGTTGAAATAAAAAAATAAAAATAAAAACTTTCTTATTTATTTCCCTTCTTTTTATTTTCCATGTTGCGCACACTTTCTATTCGTGATTTCGTTATTGTTGATTCGATTGAGCTGGAATTTGCAGCTGGTTTTACTGTGTTTACAGGAGAAACAGGTGCCGGTAAATCTATTTTGATCGATGCCTTAGCCTTGGTTTTGGGTGGCCGTGGGGAGGCCAGCATGGTGAGGGAAGGGGCGCAGAAGGCGGATATTAGCGCCGAGTTTGTCGCGCATCATGAGGCACTGACGGCATGGTTAACGAATCAGGCGTTGCAATCAGATGAGGGTGTTGTATTGCTGCGTCGCGTGATTGACCTCGCAGGGCGTTCTAAAGCCTATATCAATGGTATCGCTGCGACGGCGACGCAATTGCGCGAAGTGGGGGAAATGCTGGTTGATATTCATGGCCAGCATGCACATCAATTGTTGTTAAAGACTTCAGCTCAGCGTTCTTTGTTGGATAACCAGGCTAATTTGCAGGAGATGGTGAATACAGTCGCGCAGCATTATCAAACCTGGCGTGCTTTGGTAAAGCAACGCGAGGCGTTTGAAAATAATGCCAAGCAAGTGCTACAAGAGCGTGAGCGCTTGGAATGGCAAGTGGGCGAATTAGATAAATTGGCGCTCAAAGTTGGTGAGTGGGAGCAGCTCAACCATGAACATAGCCGCTTGTCGCATGCCGCCAGTTTGATTGATGGTACGCAGGCAGCCTTGATGGTGTTGGCGGAATCGGATCAATCGATTTTGACGCAGCTTTCTCACCTGAATCAAAAGATCGCCAAATTAGCCGACATTGACGATGCTTTGCGTGTGGTGTTGGAGCAAACTGAACCGGCGCGTATTCAAGTGCAGGAGGCGGTGTACGCCATCAAGGATTATTTAGATCGCATCGAGCTAGATCCCGATCGTTTGCGTGCGGTGGAAATGCGGATTGAAATCTTGTATGCAGCAGCACGTAAATTTCATGTGACACCAGAGGATTTACTCAACGAGCATGCTGCTTTATCGACGCAATTGCAGCAATTGGGGCAGGCCAGCGATGTGGAAGGATTGCGCCAGCAAGAAGAGCAAGCGCAAGCACAGTATCAGCAAGTCGCGCGGCAATTGTCACAAGCCCGTAGCAAAGCTGCCGCATGGTTAGGTGAGCAAGTGACGAAAGCGATGCAGGAATTGAATATGAGCGGCGGGCGTTTTGTGGTCGATTTGCTGCCTTGTGCACCTGCCAGTTACGGCTTGGAAGACGTCGAATTGCTAGTGGCCGGACATGCCGGCACGGCACCACGTCCCTTGGCGAAAATAGCCTCAGGCGGTGAGTTGGCCCGTATTTCTTTGGCTTTGGCGGTGATTACGGCCAGCAGCACGGCCACTCCTACTTTGATTTTTGATGAGGTTGATAGTGGTATTGGTGGTGCGGTGGCGGAAGTGGTGGGACGCTTGCTAAAACGTTTGGGCAACATGCATCAAGTCCTTTGTATCACGCATTTGCCGCAAGTGGCGAGTCAGGCGACACAGCATTTTCAGGTGAGCAAGGCAACGCAAAACAATACGACTGCGAATATGCGTCCTACTACGTTGGCCTCGATTACAGCACTCACGCCTGCCGATCGTATCGAAGAGATTGCACGCATGCTGGGTGGAGTGGAAATCACTGTAACCACACGCACGCACGCTAGAGAGTTACTGGCTTTGTAATAACGTCCTACTTCGTAATATTTTTAACATTCAATATTTTCAACATTCAATATTTTTATTCCATGTCCTTCCAAAAAGAACCTACTTACACCCACGGCACGATAGACAAAACTGCCATCGTATTGGTGAATCTCGGCACACCTGCCGCACCAACTGTTTCTGCTGTGCGATCATTTTTAAGACAATTTTTATCCGATGCCAGAGTGGTGGAAATTCCTAAATTAATTTGGTATTTGATTTTGTATTGTTTTATTTTGCCTTTCCGGCCTAAAAAGACCATGCACAAATACGAAATGATTTGGAGCAGAGAAGGTTCGCCACTGAAGGTACACACAGAAAAACAAGCCGCGTTGTTGCGCGCAGCGTTGACCAAGCGTGGGCATGATGTGCAAGTGGCGTATGCCATGCGGTATGGCCAATCTGGATTGCCAGAGGTGTTGCGTACATTGAAAGAACAAGCGTGTGAGCGCGTTGTGGTTTTTCCCTTGTATCCACAGTATTCGGGTACCACGACTGCCTCGGTATTTGATGCGGTGTTTGAGCATTATGCCAAGGTGCGAAACATTCCCGAGCTGCGCTTTGTCAAGCATTACCATGATCAGGAAGCTTATATCGATGCTTTAAAAGAATCGGTTTTGTCCTATTGGGCCCATCATGGGCGGCCTGACAAACTGGTTATGAGTTTTCATGGTGTGCCAAAACGTACGCTCTTGTTGGGTGATCCTTATCATTGCGAGTGCTACAAAACAGCGCGTTTGTTGGCTGAAAAATTGCAATTAAGTAAGGATGAATACGTGGTGACGTTTCAATCTCGCTTTGGTAAAGCAGAATGGTTGCAGCCTTATACCGCATCAACGTTGCAGCAACTTGCTGAAAAAGGAATCAATCGAGTAGACGTGTTGTGCCCAGGCTTCAGCAGCGATTGCCTGGAAACTCTGGAAGAAATAGCCATCGAAGCAAAACGGGAGTTTTTACGTGCAGGTGGGAAGGAGTTTCATGCCATTCCATGCCTCAATGAAACACCAGCTTGGATTAACGCCATGGCAGAAATTGCCCAGCAGCACATGATGGGATGGCCAACCATGGCGCCCTCAATGCAGCATGAGGAGCGCAAACTGGCGGCACAGCAGTCTTTGAACGAGGCTCGGCATTTGGGGGCAGGGCAGTAAATTAGTCGTGCTTTGCACGAAGGGTTAGTGCTGGATGCTTGAGGATGAATGTGTTGGGTAACTGCTGTCCGTATTACCGTCATTCCCGCGTAGGCGGGAATCCATCTCGTTCATTTCGCGTAGCGCTGTTTTTTCCCCGCCATATCACAAGCAAACTGCCAAGCAATCCGACCTGAACGGGCACCGCGTTCCAGTGCCCACTGCAGCGCTTCCTGACGCGCTTGTTGAATTTCATCGATAGAAAATTGAAAGTGCAAAAGCCATTGCTCCACCGCTGACAAATATTGATCCTGGCTAAAATTATGAAACGTAATCCATAGCCCAAAGCGCTCTGACAGCGAAATCCTTTCCTCCACCGCATCTCCAGGATGCAACTCACCATCGTCCGACATGGTGTAGCTGCGATTGTCGCTGCTCTTTTCCGTGACAATGTGACGTCGGTTTGAAGTGGCATAAATCAGCACATTCGAAGCCGGCCCAGATAAAGAACCATCCAGCGCGGTTTTCAATTCTTTGTAACCAGTCTCGCCCTCTTCAAAAGACAAATCATCGCAAAAAATAATAAAACGTCCAGGATGACCCGCAATCGCATGCATGATTAACGGCATTTCATGCAATTGATCCTTGCCAACCTCAATCAAACGCAACCCCTCATCCTTAAAAGCATGCAAACACGCTTTCACCAGCGATGATTTACCCGTACCCCGCGCCCCGGTCAGCAACACATTATTAGCGTGATACCCCGCCACAAACTGCCGTGTATTTTGTTCAATCAAGGCTTTCTGTCTATCAATATTCCGCAAATCAGCAAAAGCAATCAGCGACGGTTGTAATATTGGCGATAAGAAAGACATAGCATGATGAGCAACCGATCGCTCCCAGCGATACGCAGGTGCGTCTACCCATTTTTGCGTGCGCATAGTAGTGGGTGGAAGTAAGGCCTCTACCGCACGGCTTAGGCGATCTAATTGCTGAATGAGTGGTTGGATGGATAACTCGGGTGAGAGGAGTGGATCTCTGCTGGGATTAGTCATTGGTTTTTCTTGGGGATGGAGGATGTGGGGGGCAAAATTAAAGCAAGTGCCAGCATATATGATAGTCGTCGATTGGTGATGGCTATGATGAATTTTGAGATTCAAATCAGATCTTATGAGTGATTGTTGATAGTAGCTGCCATGCTCTTCGACATCCACACAGCGCGCCATAGTATGCGTATCCAATCGCTTACATTCAGCTGCGGCCGTCGCTTAAAGACATCATAGTCAACTGCTTCGATCTTCTCCAATATGCGCAAGCCGCCTTGTATCACCAGGCGTAATTCCCAGCCAATACGACCCGGCAAACGCAATGCCAGTGGTGCGCCTGATAGCATTAAACGTTGCGCATGTGCGATTTGAAAGTGCATTAGGTTGCACCATTCAGGGTTAATGATGCCTTGTTCGATTTGGCTTTCCGTCACGCCAAAATGTTCTAAATCTTCTTGCGGTAAGTAGATACGTTGTTTTTGCTGATCGATGGCGATGTCTTGCCAAAAATTGATTAATTGCAAGGCACTGCATATGGCATCTGAATCACGACAATTTTGCGGATTATCCGCGCCATACAACGCCAGCATCAAACGACCTACTGGCTGCGCTGAGCGGGTGCAATAATCCAGCAAGGCGTCATAAGTGGTATAGCGTGTCGTGACGACATCTTGTTTGAATGCAGATAACAAGTCATAAAAAGGTTGCAACGGTAGTTTGTAGTCCCGTACTATTTTGGCTAAATCATCAAACAAAGAAGGTGAAAAAAGAGAAGACGGAGAAGAAGAAGGTATTTTTTGTTGCTTCTGAATGCATCCTAATGCTTGTTCATATTTATTTAGTGCTGCCAGTCGTTCTTTTGGACTGGCGTCGCCTTCATCGGCAAGATCATCCGCGCTGCGTGCGAATGCGTAGATGGCATGGACGGCAGGGCGCAGGCGGCGGGGTAATAAGATGGAAGCGACGGGGAAGTTTTCGTAATGATTAACGGACATTGGTGACCTTGATTAAGGTTTTGATAGGTAGTGCTGGATTTTTGACTAAAGCAATTGAAAATTTCAAGAGGCTGCAAATGAGTTTGTGCAACTACCACTTTAAACATCACATATCTTGTGATGTTTTATATACAATTAAACTTTATTGAAATTGTAAATTTTATACTGATATGTTAAATAGAGTTAGTTATCCCACGCCCACTTTCGTTAATCCTGGAATGGATGTTAATTCTGCTGAAGGATTGCGGACGTATTTGGAAAGTTACATTGCCAACGGTTCCCTGAATGAAAAGAAGGATCGCAATGCTATTGCAAAGATGATTTTGGAATTTGGTACATTGACTCCTGAAGAGCCGGTGGTAATTTCAGGATTAAAGAACCTGACGGAATTACCAGACGATTTTTGCCCCCAGGGCGATTTTGAAATTTCTTACTGCAACAACATCCAACGACTTCCTCAGTCGTTGAATCCCCAAGGAAAGGTTTCAATTATTGGTTGTTACCATTTGCTTTGTTTGCCCGATGGATTTAAACCGATGGGTGACGTGTCGATTACAGGAGTTTGTTTGGCGAAATTTCCTGATCATTTTTCTCCAAAGAGTCTCAAGGTTCATACATGTTATAGCGTATCATTTCTTGAATCGAAGGGATTTAGTCCAGAAAACTTAGAGATTTCTCATTGTTATTTCGAGGAATTTGGTGCAGATTTTCTTCCTACCGGGAGTGTCACGATATCTGATTGTGAGTTTTTTAAAGGATTTCCTACTCCCTCTTCAGTGACGAGAAGTTCTATATCTCCTCAATCCATTTCAGTGATCAATTGCTCCAATTTTTTGAATTTGAGTAAATTGGTTATACCGCAATATTCAATATATATTTCGAACTGCCCAAAATTTGTTAGATTTGACTCAGTATTTAGACTAGCTGGGCATGCAGTTGTTGATAATTGTCCAAGATTTATTGGTTTTGGAGACGGATTTGATGCAGAAGGAGATATTGTTCTAGAGAATTGTCCAGAAGTTTCAATATTACCTGCCTCACTTCTATCGCCTTGCTCAATCACCTTAACCAACTGCGAAAAAATCAGCGGATTGCCGGACCACATTTGTCCCAAAGGCAATGTTGAGATTTCAAATTGTCCCAATTTTCGAGGCATACCCGATTCACTTTATGAAATGTCGGCAGATTCTAAAGTGAGTTTAATTTCAACTGGATTAAGACCAGGAGACTTAAGAGAGATTAATACGAGGCAGCAGGCCTGGGAATATAAAGGGCCTAGTTTTGATTTTTCAAATCTTGATGCAGGGTATTGGTCCGAGCACTTAATCAGTGCAGAAAATATCCCTGATGTTTTAGATGCACTAGGGTGTCAAAGTGGCGGTTTTTGGCTTTCGGTTCGTCGCTTCAAAGGCAATGAGTACTGGGATAATTTTGCGAAATTTTTTTCCCGCATGTTAAAAGAAACACCTCTTATCGAAAAAGAATTTCCTGAGCAAATTAGCTTGCCTTTAAAAAAGCTTATCGATACGTTAACTGCCGAAAATGACCAATTTTTCGCAAGGCAGCGGTCAGTGTACTCACTGACACCGGCCATATTGCGCACTGCATCACTTGGAGTTGGTAGTTGTATCGATAAAGTTCGGGTCTGTTTCGGCTTGATGTTACTCCAACTAGAGGAATATCAAGCTATTGAAAATAAATCGGACACCGACGTTTTGGCCGCCCAAAAGAAAATCGAACAAGTTGAGAAATTGATCGAATTTGTATCTGACCTAAATTTGAAGAGGATTGTATATGACACTCAATCTTGTCAGTTCGTTAAAATTCAGTCTGCAGAGCTGAAAGAAGGTGATACTTGCTACAAATTCTCCATTGATGTGTCGGAAAAGGGACACGAGTTTTCACATTTAGATGCAACTATTCCATTCGAGAATTATCCTGGTGATGCTGCTCAGCTTTTTATTAGCGAAGTCAATAAAAGAATTGGGTATCGGTTTCGATTATTCTCTGTTTCTGACGAAGTGGAAGACATTTTATATCTTGCCAGAATATTCATAAAAAAACCTTTTGAGAACTTACCGATGATGGAAGACCCTCAACTTTCAATCAAAAAGATCACTACAGAGGCAGATACAGGGGCTGATGAAGAGGAGGATTTCATCAACGCTGTATTTCAATATATCGAGAAATCCTCGTTCGATAATTTAGGATGGTTATATGTGAAAGAGAACCCCAATACTCCCCAGATGGCAAGCACACTGATGGCCCTTGTATCCCGTCACGAATTTGCGGCCTGTCAGGCTTGGATATAAATAGCCGTTGAAATTGCTGTTGGAAATTTTTCTGTACTAAGGTGGTAAGTCAACTTTAAATAAAATAGGTAGCAGACAATGAATATTATTAGACCCATGGGATATTTGAATTCGTCATTGGCGCCGATTATAAAGAAGCCACAGAATAGGCAGTACATATCGTTGATATGGCAAACCTCTAGATATGAAAAATTCTATATTGAGGGATCAGAAGTTACGCCTCACAAAGAGCCTAGGCCGCCTATCAATTTGCAGGAGCGATTGTTTGGTAGTGAAAATGTTCATTGTAAACAGATTAATATTGATCATTTGCGAAATCAGTTTCCGATACTTGCTAAACTGGAAACTCAATATGATGCCAGGATGGTCGCGTTTCAGCGACCAGATAGCCATCCAAGTCGTCACAAGTGGTAGTACCAAGTATTTGATCGCCCTCGCAATAAATCCTTTTCAATCCACTTATACACCAATGATCAGTTGAAGCGATTTTCAAATTTGGGAAACATAGACAATGATGCACTCGTAGCCTGTGCTTCTAATGAAGAAAATTTTGCTGTTGGGGTGTTTTATCATTTTGAGCCGGATACGGAAACATATTATGTAGAAGCGATTGGAACTGCGAAAAATTTGGCTAATAGAGGTTTAGGAGATTTTGGATATCTATTTGCCGCCTGCCATGCATCTTTAGAAGGTGCAAAGTGTGTCAATAAGTTTCTTCAGGGTTATACCCTTGACGGTCGTGTAAAATTTGAAAAGCATTCGACCAAATTAGACCAATTGATTCCGTTATTAACGGATAAGTACGAACAACGACTTAGTGCTGGGTCTATAAAAAAAATTGATCAAATGCCTGACTCGGTTCCGTTGCCGAAATATTTGTTTGGCATGAACTAGTCACTTGAAAAGTCTGATTTTTCAGTCAGGCTTTACTCCATATGCAGAAAGAGTAGACTGGATTTTTTGATCCTTACGCTAGTCAAAAAATGTACTTAAGTCGATATTGTTTGCATTAATGACCGATCAGAGATGAGGTACATGTTGTCGCAATCATGACTGCTGCGACAACATCGACAGCCATTTGCCATCCATGTCGAATGTCTGTATTCCGAACACGCTGCTTACCAGCGCGCCACCATGTAACATCAAAACGGTTGGTGTATCAAAAGACTAAGCTGTAACAGCAACGCTATGCTGTCTTCTTCAATCGGGGAAGTCCAATCCGAGATTGTCTACTACCTTCGCACCGAACAACTTGATAAGTTACCCCCCACTCAGTATCATCGGGCACACTTCTTTTTCACATCCCACAAATTCGAAATCCTATGACAATTAAAGTCGCAATCGCTCAAATGAATAGCATGGTTGGTGATCTTGCTGGTAATAGCGCAAAAATCCTTGAGTTTTGCCAACGCGCTGCACAGCAAGGGGCGGATATTGTGTTGACGCCAGAGTTGTCGCTGGTTGGTTATCCGCCGGAAGATTTGTTATTGCGCGACGTATTTTACGTAAAAACTTTGCAAACCTTACAGGAATTGGCACTGAATTTATCAGGCTTAAACTCAAAAAATCTACATGTGATTGTTGGTTATCCAATCTTGCGTGGCAATGCACGTTTTAATGCTTGTTCTGTGATTGTGAATGGGCAGATCGTGGCGACATATTGCAAGCAGCATTTGCCCAATGACAGCGTGTTTGATGAGAAACGTTATTTCACCTCAGCAGAGCACGAACCCGCCTGCGTTTTTACAGTCAAAGGCGTCAAATTTGGCATCAATATTTGCGAAGATGTGTGGTTTAGCGATGCGCCTTTAAAGGCAAAAATGGCGGGCGCTGAAGTACTACTGGTGGCGAATGCCTCGCCTTACCACATGAATAAGCAGCACACCCGTCATGAGGTGATACACAAAAACGTGGTGAAGCAGGGCATGAGTGTTGTGTACGCCAATTTGGTGGGAGGACAAGATGAATTGGTGTTTGACGGCCATTCATTTGTGATGAATCAGCAAGGGGAAATCTGCGCGCAATTGCCGCATTTTGAAGAGAATTTGCAGATCGTTACATTCGATGGCGCTACGCCATTGCCTGGAAAAATTGCTCCGGCCTTGACGTTGGAAGGACAGATTTATCAAGCCCTAGTGTTAGGCGTGCGGGATTACATACAAAAAAATGGCTTTCCAGGTGCGATTATTGGTTTGTCGGGTGGAGTGGATTCTGCCCTGACGCTGGCGATTGCGGTCGATGCTTTGGGTGCAGATAAAGTGCGGACTGTCATGATGGCTTCGCCTTATACGGCTGAAATTTCCTGGTTGGATGCGCGAGACATGGCGCAGAGATTGGGTGTGGCGTATGACGAAATCCCGATTCATGCGTGTTTTACGGCTTTTGGCCATTCTTTGACGCCGGTTTTGTCCGCTTTGCCAACATTGCCTGGCGATACGACGGAAGAAAACATCCAGGCGCGTATACGTGGCACTATGTTGATGGCTTTGTCGAATAAATCTGGCGCCATCGTGTTGACGACTGGTAATAAGAGTGAAATGGCGGTTGGCTATTGCACGCTGTATGGTGATATGGCGGGTGGTTTTGCGGTGCTGAAGGATATCGCCAAGACTTGGGTGTATCGCTTATGCGCCTATCGCAATGTGATTGCTGAAATTATTCCTTCTCGTATTTTGACGCGTCCGCCGTCAGCTGAATTGCGCCCGGATCAAACGGATCAGGATTCTTTACCACCGTATGAAGTGCTGGATGCGATTATGCAGTTGTATATGGAGGAAAATAAAAGCATCGCTGACATTTTGGCGGCGGGTTATCAGGCCAAGGACGTCGAGCAAATTACGCGTTTGCTCAAAATTAATGAATATAAACGACGCCAATCGTCGGTTGGTGTACGGGTGACGCAACGCGGATTTGGGCGTGACTGGCGCTATCCGATTACGTCGAAATTTCGGGCATAAATTTTATACAAGGATGTCAAAAAATAATGAAACAAATTACTGCAATCATTAAGCCATTTAAATTGGATGAAGTGCGCGAAG
>CAZCIX010000010.1:50965-55613 GCA_964498835.1 uncultured Burkholderiaceae bacterium
ATGAAACAAATTACTGCAATCATTAAGCCATTTAAATTGGATGAAGTGCGCGAAGCGTTGGCTGAAGTCAGTGTAGCGGGTTTAACGGTGACAGAAGTCAAAGGTTTTGGCCGTCAAAAAGGCCATACCGAGTTGTATCGTGGTGCAGAATATGTGGTGGATTTTTTACCCAAGGTAAAAATTGAAATCGTGGTCGATGATCAAGATGAAAGCCGCGTGGTGGATGCCATCATCAAAGCCGCGCATACCGGAAAAATCGGTGACGGCAAGATTTTTGTGCAACATGTTGAACAAGTAATACGCATCCGTACAGGTGAAACGGGGCCGGATGCGGTTTGAATTATTACAGTTATTAGGGTGATAAAAGTTATTACAACTCAGCATTTAGCAAAGTTGGAATGTTTTTTGTTTCTTCCATGTTTTTGTGCATCATTTTTTCAAATACAGAAGCTGAGACAGCAGAGCTAAAGTAAGGGCCTTGCATTGCATTGCAGCCTTGTTGTTTCAGGTAGTTTAATTGGCCTTGTGTTTCTACGCCTTCTGCGACAACTTGCATGTGCAAATTGTGAGCGAGCGAAATGATGGAGGTTACGATTGCTTCATCGTTTTGATTCAAAGTGATGTCTCGCACAAACAAAGGATCAATTTTGAGTGTATTAACTGGGAATTTTTTTAAGTGAGACAGATTTGAAGGACCTTTACCAAAATCATCAATCGATAGTTTTACGCCAATTTCTTTGAGTTCTTGCAAGATACTGATGATACGATCCATATCTGTTGTGATCGCGCTCTCTGTCAATCCGATTTCTAAAGATTCAGGAGTCACGCCTGTTTCTTTGAGTATTGTGACGATAGATTGCACAAAATTTTCTTGCAAGAACTGACGTGCTGATAAATTGACCGTGATTCGTAAATGGCTAAAACCAGCGTTTTGCCATATTTTGTTTTGTGTACAAGCAGCGCGCAGCATCCAGGCACCGATTGGTATGATCAAACCAGTTTCTTCTGCCAGACTGATAAAGTGTTCTGGTGACATGACGCCTAATTCTGGTTGTTGCCAGCGTAACATAGCCTCTGTAGCAACTATTTTTCCGCTATGTAAGTCTACTTGTGGTTGGTAATGCAACGAAAATTCATCACGTTCGAGTGCATTACGCAGTGCGCGCTCTATCCGTAAACGTTCCAGTACCTCTTCATTCATTGCCTGGGTGTAAAACTGAAAATTATTTCGTCCGCTTTTTTTGGCACGATACATAGCCACGTCCGCATGTTCTACCAATGTTTCTGCATTGCTACCATCAATCGGATAGACCGCTACGCCGATACTGCAACTTAAAAAGAATTCTTGTCCTTCCAATACTAAAGGTTGTGCCACTGCATTCATGATGCGCTGCACGATGTAAGTGGTGAGATTTTCATCCAATCGTTCGGGTAAAACTAAAACGAATTCATCGCCACCCAGTCTGGCGATTGTGTCGGTTTCCCTGATGGTTGACTGTAGGCGTTTCGAAATAATATTCAGCAATCGATCGCCTGCTTTGTGCCCCAAACTGTCATTGATAAATTTGAATCGATCTAAATCAAGAAACAAAACCCACAACAAATGGTTGTAACGGCTGCTGTAGGAAATGGCTTGACTCAAACGATCTGCCAATAAAGCGCGATTAGGTAATCCGGTTAATGGATCGTGTAACGCCATGTGGCGAATACGCTCTTCTGTTTGTTTGCGGTCGGTAATGTTTTTTGCTGTACCACGATAACCTTTGAATGTTCCATTGGCGTCAATCAATGGTTCCCCGGAGGTACTAAACCAAAGAGGTGTATTGCTTCTGAAGGTGACTTTGTATTCGAAATCGGTAAATTTCTGATGTCCTTCCAAGAGAGTTTTATGAGTTAACCATTCTGATTGATCAAGATCGTTTGGCAATTCCCAACGGGTTTTACCTAAAAATTCAAAAGTAGGGATGCCACTTTTTGTCATAACACTGCTGGAGATGGTGGTAAATCGGAAATTTTCATCTTGTTCCCAATACCAGTCTGACGACAATTCAGCGAGATGACGAAAGCGTTCTTCACTTTCTTTTAATTGTCGATGAGCCTCGGATAGTTTGTTGTTTAATTCAGTTAAAGCGATATTGCGTTGTAACACCTCATCTTCAGCACGCTTTCTTTCCTGAATTTCCAATTCCATTTGTGCTTTTGCATGTTGTAGAGAACGATTAATTTTTTCGTTTTCACGCAGGGCTCTTTCCATATCCTGGGTACGATTTTGTATTTCTTGCTGGGGTGTAATTTTTGCTTGAGAAAGAGCAAAATCCGGATCTTCTGTGTTGGTATTCTGTTCTGCGTGCTTCATCAATCCTTTAATAACTTTTTTTAAATACGTTATTTCAGCTTGCAACGCTTGTTGAGAATCCGGGTAATCCGGAGAATTTTGAAATTCTTGGGGCAAATCAGAACTAGGCATTTTAAATTTTTCGATTGACTGTTCTTAGTCAGATTACTTATCGCAATATCGGCCAGAGTTTGGTTGACGTGGACACCGCTAAATTATTTGCCGTAGGTTGGAAATCCTACGGCGTAATTGCGTTGACGTGTTATCTGTTATTAATTATTGGTATGAAGCCTCAATATTTTCCAAATAACGTTGTGCATCTAGTGCCGCCATGCAACCTGTGCCAGCGCTGGTAATCGCTTGGCGATACACATGATCCTGCACATCTCCTGCTGCAAATACCCCCGCTATATTGGTGGCAGTTGCCATGCCTTCCAGGCCGGTCTTAGTTTTAATATATCCATTATGCATGTCTAACTGGTTAGCAAAAATGTCGGTATTGGGTTTATGACCTATTGCTATAAAGACACCATGTACGGGTACCTGAGTGATCTCGCCACTTCCTGACGATTTTAGGTTGATAGCCGTCACACCACTCTCGTTGCCGACGACTTCGTCTAACACGTGGTTGAACTTCACCACGATCTTGCCTTCTGCGACTTTTGCCATTAGACGATCAATCAAAATTGCTTCCGCACGGAACTTGTCGCGTCGATGGACGATGGTGACTTTGCTAGCGATATTCGATAAATACAACGCTTCTTCAACCGCAGTATTGCCGCCACCGATGACAGCAACTTCCTGATTGCGATAGAAAAAACCATCGCAAGTCGCGCACGCTGATACGCCTTTACCCATAAAGGCTTCTTCTGATGGCAAGCCAAGATATTGTGCTGATGCACCGGTTGCGATGATTAAGGCATCGCAGGTGTATTCAGCCGCATCACCAATGAGGCGGATCGGTTTTTCATTCAGTTTTGTGGTGTGAATGTGATCGAAAATGATTTCGGTATTGAAACGTTCCGCATGTTGTAGAAAACGTTGCATCAATTCAGGACCTTGTATGCCCATGGGATCTGCTGGCCAGTTTTCTACATCGGTAGTGGTCATTAACTGACCACCTTGTTCAACCCCAGTAATCAAAACCGGTTGCAAGTTAGCGCGTGCTGCATAGATAGCTGCAGAATAACCGGCAGGGCCAGAACCGAGAATAAGGACACGTGCGTGTTTAGTGTTAGACATGAGTTTTACCTGGTGAAATATTAAATGTTGAAATAAATGTTGAAGGAATAGCGCAAATATTGGGGGGTGGTCGCGTAATTCAACGGCTTTGTGAAATTTTCCTAGACTGAGTAGAAAAATATTGTAAATAAAATATTGTAAGTAATGCCTAAAAACTAGGTAAGATTATAGACCGAAGCGTTAACACCAGTATGTGCTCTTAGCAAACCCATATGCCATCACATGCTTAAATTGCCGTATTTGTACCGTATCTGTATTTATGCCTAAAAAAAATCAAACTTATACCCGCGACTTTAGTCGTACTCAAGCCTTACCCAATAATCGTTTGTTGCATCTTTTGTATGAAGCTAGATGGTTAGTGTTGCTTGCACTAGCTGCTTATTTTATTTTGATTTTGGCAACATATAGCAAGGTTGATTCATGTTGGTCGAATAACACCAATTTACCTAAATTTGAAAATCTGGGGGGGCGTTTTGGTGCCTGGCTTGCCGATATATTTTTGTATATTTTTGGCTTTTCAGCCTGGTGGTGGGGCGTATGGTTATTGCGTACTTTATGGAGAGGGTATGCGCAATTGACTTTAAATCCGACGTTGTTACCTTCATCATCATTTAAAAATGAATCAGGAGGAAGTTCAGGTATCGAGGCAGATGTAGATTCAAACGAAGGATCACGCAAAGATACATCTGACTGTGAGCCCAAATATGAAACTTGGATTAGTGCGTTTGGTTTTGCTTTGTTGTTGTTAGGGAGTGTAGGGGTTGAATATTTGCGCATGTATAGCCTACATGTGCAATTGCCGCTTGCTCCTGGTGGTGTGTTGGGGCGTGAATTTGGCACCGTAGTTCAAAGTGCATTAGGTTTTACCAGCGCGACTTTGTTGTTGCTCTTGCTATTTGCGTTGGGATTTAGTCTGTTCTTTCGCGTGTCATGGATGACCTTGGTCGAGCAAATCGGCACGGTAATAGAAAACAGCGTTGTGTGGGTAAGAAATCAATACGTAGCGCAGCAAGATCGCAAAGTGGGCCATGTGGCTGCTGTAAAAAGAGAAGAAGTCGTGCTGCAAGAGCG
>CAZCIX010000011.1:0-53920 GCA_964498835.1 uncultured Burkholderiaceae bacterium
GAGAATTTCGTTCCAGTTTTCAATACCAACAAACTCACACAAATCTTTAATCAGTTTTTCGTAAGTATTAATATCCATATACTGTTTTCCCCATGTTGTATTTTTTTGTTTTTTGTTATTTTTACTGCTTTTTCAATATGAATCAGAATTATTAAATTCAAAATCTAAGATGTTGCAGGCCAGCGCTCCGATGACTGAATTTTGACGGAGCAATTTAATGCTTTAGTGAGACGTTTACTTAACTCTGCCGCATTGTTGCCAAACCATGCCGTTTCTGTAGCATGTCCGCAGCTGTAATCCACCTGCATACCTTGTTCGTCTAGTTGAATTTTTAATTGCGTATCAAGAAATAAAGCAGGATCCAAAGTTATGGTAAATTCAGAACGCTTGGCATTTACACTCACCTGTGCCGCCATTTGGATTAATAGATTCTGCAGTTGCTGGAATTTTGCTTCTGTCATCGCTCCGGAAGCAGCAGATTGAGATGAAGCATGACTGGCAAAGGATGCGCCAAGCACGGCAAGAGATTGGTAACTAGCGCTAGTAATTGGTTTGTCAAACGCCTCACTACTTTCATTCTCTTTGTCTTTGTCTTCATCTTTAATGCTTTTTTTATCTCCTTGTATATCGTTTTCTGCATTAAGCAATGTTCGTACCTCACCCTCTTGTTCTTTTGGGTTTGATCGATTTATTTGAGAAAATAAATTAAACAAACTGAGGCGCTCTGCTTCTTGAGTAATTTCTTCCTGGTGCTCTTTACTCGCTTTTTCAGACAACAAAGCTAAACCACGCTGGTTAGCTTGTGCTCGCTCAGATTTTACGTGTTGTTGTTGCGCTATTTTTTTCTTTTTAGCAGCAGCGGAAGTGATTGCGGTCTGTTGATACTGTTTTGATCCAATCACAGTCATACCCAGCCTCTTTGATTCATTTTAATTAATACATTTATCAATTTATTACTTAATTATCAAAAAATCAAGCCATTATTTTTTAATTCTCAGCTGTTTCATGTTTAGAAAATCATTTTTTCAGATTATTTTTTATTATTTTTTTAATGTTAAAAGCTCTTCAATTTCCATCTCTTCTTTGACTTGTACAAAATGCTCTGCCGTCACATCCTCTTGCTTGGATAATTCAATGTATTTTTCAGTTCGCATCCCTTGCCGTAAATAAGAAAGCCGCATATTTTCCACTTGTTCCTTTAACTCGGCCACGGCTTTGCTAGCTTGCGCTAACGTTTCTTCTAGTTCAATTTCTTTTTGTTTAAGGTTGGCGATTTCTTCTTTAGCGATATAAATTGCTTCTCGCTTTACGATACAGCCAAATAGATTGGCATTAATTGCACTCTCACGCTCTAATGCTTCGGCACGATACGTGTTAAGCACATCTCGACATCGTGCTTCTTCAGATTCAGCAGTCACTAATTGACGCCGCATTTCATACAAAACGCGCTCAATTTGCGTCAAACGACGTTGATGCAAGACAAGCAATCGCTTGATCGGCATCATGATGCAAGCATTTTTAATTGCGTGACCACCTCTTGAAAATCAGAACATTCTTCTGGCTTTTGGCATAAAAAAGCCTTGATGGCACCAATCCTTTCAATAGCCTTATCAGCAACAAGATCAGAGCCATGTTTATATTCACCTAAACGCAAGAAAAGTTCGATTTCTTCATATTTCGCCATCAACTCACGCAAACGGCCCGCCCAAGCACGCTGCTCGGTCGTCACAATAGCATTCATCACACGACTGACGCTAGCCAAAATATCAATCGCAGGATAATGATTAGCCGTACCAAGCTTGCGAGAAAGAATGATATGACCATCCAAAATGGATCGCGTTTCATCAGCGACAGGCTCGTTCATATCATCGCCTTCAACTAACACGGTATAAAAAGCGGTAATCGACCCCTTGTCATTCATACCCGCTCGCTCCATTAATCTTGGCAATATTGCAAAAACAGAAGGCGGAAAACCACGCCTAGTCGGCGGCTCACCAGCAGCCAAACCAATTTCACGCTGCGCACGTGCTAAACGTGTCACGGAATCCATCAACAACAAAACACGTTTTCCCTGATCACGGAAATATTCAGCGATAGCCGTCGCAATAAAGCCCGCCTTCAAACGCTCCATCGGCGATCGTTCCGATGTGGCGCACACGATAACGGAACGTTCACGCCCTTCTGGCCCCAATTCTCGCTCAAGAAATTCACGTACCTCACGCCCCCGCTCACCAATCAATCCAATCACAATTACATCAGCATCGGCATTTTTAGCCAACATGCCCAACAAGGTACTTTTACCGCCACCAGCAGCAGCAAAAATACCTAAGCGCTGCCCCTCACCACAAGTCAACAATGAATCAATCGCACGCACACCCAAACAAAGTGGACGAGAAATTAAACGACGAGTCAATGGATTAGGTGAAGCTGCGTAAACTGGATAGTGCGTCTCGAATTGAAGTGGCCCAAGTTCTTCCTCATCTAATGGACGACCAAAGCCATCCAGAATACGTCCCAACAAATGAGGACCAACTGCAACCTGATGCGATTGACCGGAAGGGGTCACAACACTATTAGACGAAATACCTTGCAAATCCCCAATAGGAGAAAGCAGCACATCACCATCAACAAAACCAATGACCTCCGCTTCCAACCTAAATTTTTCCCCCGGCGTTTGCAACACACAAAGTTCGCCAATATGTGCGGAAGGTGCGCTTGCACGAATAATCGTACCAACAACTTCTTTAACCCGCCCTTGCGTATTAACGATAGGCGCTGTTTCTAACGCATGGTTGAGCGCCGACGCAAATACGGAAGGTGTGCGGACGAGTGTATCAACATCAGGGTGTGTCATTTATTCACCATGCCAACTCTATTGAACGCTTGCCATTAAAAATAAGCTTGTGCTCTTTAATCGCTGCCAAACGATACCCTTTATACTCGCCGCCCTCAAAAATTTTGACGTTATCATTCGTAACAACATGTGGCATAGCACCTGACACGATTTGCTTGATGGTAAATGGCAAATGTCTTTCTGGAGGTAAAAACTGCGCATTAATGGACAAAATTTCACCATATTTTTTGACAAAAGGAAGCAAAACCTCTTCAAAACGTCGTAACTGTGCTGTATCAAGATCACCAGTAATATCAATGGCATTACGCACACGCGTAACGTTCAAAACTCCATTAAGTTGGTTTGCACTTAACTGCCGATTCAACTCATCTAAGGCTTCGGGCGCAGGGATAGATGTCGGTACTGACGGAGGTGTTTGCAATATCAAAACATGTTTATGCGCTGGCTTCGCAAGCTCAGCCACATTAGCAAGATTCAATGATGCCTTATCAATTGTAGATGCGTCGCTCTGACGAGTCTTTACCGTTTTTACCGCAAGATTAGAATTAGTATTTTTTAACTCGGACGCATCATTCGATTGCTTGAGTATATAAGCTAACACGATGCCGCCAATTAGTATCACCATACATGCCATAACCAACCACTTGGCATACGATATCTGCGATACCGGAGAATGAGTGACGGCATCTACTTCTGGCATCGCAACCTGGGCAGGTGGAACAGCTTCAGTAGGCGAATCAACCGGAACAGTTTCCTCAACAGCTGAAGTCTGTACGTCATGCGCGGCTTTGTTTTGTTCCTCTTGCGCTTCAGCCATTTGCAACCACACGCGCTGCTCCAACCAAGGCGCATTTTCTTTATCAACAACAAGCCACAATTCAGTAAGATGAAAAACTTGCCCTGCCAACAAAGAAAATGGCTCAATCAAATTATCCGTCAGAGATATACCACAACCATGTTGCAGTGGCGTAGCAACAATACTGTCACCATTGATCGCAAGCTCCATGGCTTCTTCATTAATACCATGGCCTGCTATGACAATATCACAATCCTCACTGTGACCAAGTCGGTAAACACCATCTGTGAGTCGTAATCTAGCACCCGCCTGTAATCCGCTGAGAATTCTTAATTCATATAGGGTAGTCATACTTAATTCTGTAATTTCACTCAGCACTTTATTTTTATAAAAACCTAAGATCTACGATAATATTTTTGGCGCCTAATTATTGACCAAAATCAACATTATTATAGAGCGTTACACAACGCGTTTGCGATAAAAATTTTAATAAAATTTCAATAATCCAAAAACGATTCTCACTTTTCAAATTTATTGTAAGTTAAAATTAATTGAGCATAAAATGAACTGATCACTCGACTCATCAACGCCACATATAGATTGCGTACATAAACGTTATGTCTATCAATACAAACAACAATATATCCACCAATTTTGCTCTTCCAAATTGGATGAACAACAGTCTGAAACCAACACAAATTTCAGACACAATGTTCTCTCTTACGGATATAGCAGAAGAAATCACCTCCGTCTTAGCTGAAAAAGTTGAAGATAAAACACTAGAAGAGCGCAACATCAGTAACTACTCGGAAACGAAAATACCCGATGTAGAAGAAATCATGGGATTGTTGCGCGAAATGAAAGACGAAGCAGCAGCGAATGATATTGCTTCTTTTGCAAAACGATTGATTCAAACTGCACAGTCACGAAATAGTCTGCTACAAGCAATACGCAATTGGAGCGGCGACCCCAGTAAACAATATTTAGCGCTAGCACACGCACTTCACTCATCAGAAGGTAGTGACAAGCGTGCGACAGAAGCTTTGCGGGATGCACTCGAAAGTACATTGGCACAAAATGGTCCAGCCATTCGCGCTGGCCTTAATACAGTTGCACAGGCCGCCGCCTTTGGTGATACGCAGCCAGCAGTCGACTTATTCCGCACAACTTACCGTGATGCCGTTCTAGGCGAGGCAAAACTGGCTGATACACTAATGATTTTAATTCAGCGTTTTGGCAATGAATTAGAAAATGGTATTGCTTTGTTACGCAAAGCTCTTGGCGCTGATTTGGCTGCAGCTACCCCCTCCCGCCAACCCGAACAATTACATGCAATTTTAGAAGACTTGTATCAATTAACCGTTGCCATCACCGTACTACAACGTTGTCGTTTAATGGTCGACAGATTAGAAAGAGGCTACCCAGGAGCAAAACTAGAAGCATTAGAACTCATGCAAGACATCGTCAAATGGACCTCAGAGTCTTGGGTTATTAACTATCACGCAATGCAATTAATAGAGAAATATAACCTGGATGAATATAGAGAACAACAAAAAGAGCAAGAGGGACAAAACAAGCAAGAAGATCAACAAGAAGATGCAGACGATTCGATAGAAGATTCAAACTCAGATGTTCAAATAAGTTTTTTGAATGGCTTAATGGATATTTTACGTACCTTACCAGTCAAGATATTTGCCACACCAGAACATCGATTGCAAGCAATGACAGCTATACAACAAGTTCTTGATGCGACATTACTGCCAGAGCAACACAAAACTGATGAAACATAAAAAACATGAACAATATGAACCTTATCAATCCTGATGTAATTAATCGTATACAAAGTTGTTCTGGTGGCGAAAGCATTACTTTGAGTTTAAATGATGATCGCTGGCTAACAATCGATAAGCTTGAACATGACGGTTATATTATTTCGCTGTTTTCAAACTGCAGATGGAATCTATACGAAGCAGCGGAGCGTGGTTTGCGGCGCATCAATTTACGCGAAAGCCCCAGCCCGGCTCTTGCTTTAGGCACCTATCAAAATGCATTGATAGTGAGTTTGCGCCTGCAATCTCACCGTTTAGACTCTTTTATCGCAGAAACATCAATCATGACCTTGATTCGCTTTAGTGATTCATGTATTGGCGCCTCTTAACACTACTTTAAGACGCCACCTAGTGTTTAGTCTTGTATTTTTTCCCTCAGTTTTTTAGCACTATTCATCCCAATTTTGGTTTAAAATCACGTCAAATATAGGTAGCTAAAAAGAATTTGAAGGATGCATCGCTAGGAGGAAAATATGGCAATCGAACTATACAAATCTCAACAAATTAGCGTACTCCATTCAAGTGGAGAACCATTTAGTAAGTCGCTATTGCGTTCAAATGATGCCCCTATAGATACTGCTTCGTCTGTAATCAGTGGAACCGCGTCGTTAATTTTCTCAAGCTTTGTTGTTGGAGAGCTTCCTGTAGAAAGAAATATACAACAACATGTGGTAACCCAACTATCAACAGGAAAAACACCAAAATCGGACGCTTTCGCAAAAGCGTTAAAAGAAGTACAAAAAATGCAAAGTGAATTAGCAACATCAAAAAGCACGTTGTCTGCACTTGACCCCGAAAGCAACGATGCGCAAAGATTGCAAGAAATTTGTAATATTTTAAAAGAAAATATTAACCTGTTTGATTTATTGGGCGCGCATAGCAATGCCTTAATCGCTGGCTGAGTAATGGAAAAACTTTCGGCTGAATCACAAAATGCATTGCACACGTTAGCACATCAATATTTGTGCCAAGGCAAAATCGAAAAAGCCCAAGTTTTACTAGAATTACTCACAATTCAAAACCCCGAAAATAAAGAATTTCGTCTAGCGTTGGGTTATACCCTTCTGCGTATGGAAAAAGCAGCAGATGCCATCCAGGCATTGGCTCCTCTTGGAAACTCTCCGCTTGCATTAGTACATTTTGTACGCGCAAAGGCGCTTGCTCAAGCCGGTTTTACTTCTGAATCACGGGCAGCATTAGATCGTTATCGTTTGCTACTCTCCTTAGAACCCATCACTTAAATTAATCAAATTAAAAAGGTTTCATGGCATATTTGTTGCAATTTACTCAACGCTTAGTTAGTGCTGCTGCACATCGTGCTGACATAGTACTCTCCGTCATGTTGATGGCAGTGGTGTTCATGCTCATCTTGCCGCTACCCACAGCCTTAGTGGATGCTTTGATCGCATTCAATATAGGCATTTCATCGCTATTATTAATGCTTGCGATGTATTTGCCTAATCCATTAGCTTTCAGCTCTTTTCCATCGGTACTACTCATCACCACGTTATTCCGTTTGGCATTATCTATCGCTACGACACGCTTGATTTTGTTGCAAGCTGACGCAGGTCACATTATTCAAACTTTTGGCGACTTTGTTGTTGGTGGGAATTTAGTAGTTGGTCTAGTTGTTTTCCTCATTCTTACCATTGTTCAATTTATCGTCATTACTAAAGGTGCAGAACGGGTAGCAGAGGTCGCAGCGCGCTTTTCACTTGACGGAATGCCAGGTAAACAAATGTCGATTGACGGTGATATGCGTGCCGGAACAATTGACATGCATGAGGCAAAACAACGACGCTCCGTTATTGAAAAAGAAAGCCAGTTGTATGGTGCTATGGACGGCGCAATGAAATTCGTCAAAGGTGACTCGATTGCATCAATGATTATCGTCGCCGTTAATTTGTTAGGCGGCTTATTGATTGGGACAATACAACGTGGCATGTCCGCCGGCGAAGCAATGCACGTATATTCAGTATTAACTATTGGTGACGGCCTAATCGCTCAAATCCCAGCATTACTCATCGCTATCACAGCTGGCTTAATTGTTACGCGCGTCACCACAGGAGATAATACAAAAAGCAATATTGGGCGCGATATTGTTGGGCAAATTATGGCGCAACCAAAGGCCCTGCTAATTGCCTCAGGAATTTTATGTGGATTTGCGATTATTCCCGGCATGCCTACTTTTGTTTTTCTGCCTCTCGCACTCATATCAGGAGGTGCCGGAATCGCCCTATTACGCCCAGCTGTGGTCAACAAAAAAAACAACAAAGGGAAATCTGTACCAGCCATGGGGTCTTCTGGTAGCAACCAACTAACTGGAACGAAATCAGGATCCGAATCAGAGACAGGGAAAGAAGAAGAAAGCTTTTCTCTTACAGCCCCTCTCATGATGGATGTTGCACAAGATTTAGAATCATTATTTGATGCAGATTTGCTTAATGTTGAATTAGGCACGATTCGTAAAGGGCTTTATTTCGATCTTGGCGTGCCATTTCCAGGCATACATTTACGCTACAACAGTAATATTCCCAGCCAAACCTATTCGCTGTTAGTTCACGAAATACCAGTTACTCAAGGGCGGATGCGTCCAGGTTACGTGTTGGCGCGAGAAACGCCAAGCAATTTAGATGCACTAGGTATTCCATATGAATTGGATAAACCCTTCTTGCCTAACATTCCAACTGTGTGGGTACAAATGGAATATTGTGAAAAAATGCGCTCTTACGGCGTACCATTTTTAGAGCCATTACAAAGCCTGATTCATCACATAGCGGCGGTACTCAAACGCTATGCCAGCGAATTTATTGGCGTACAAGAAACACGCTTCTTGATTTCCAAAATGGAAGAGAAGTTTCCTGACTTAATTAAGGAACTACAACGGTTGATGCCACCACAAAAAATCGGTGAAATTCTACAACGCCTAATCTCAGAGGGGGTATCCATACGTAACTTACGTGCGATTTCTGAGGCAATGATTGAGTGGGGACAAAAAGAAAAAGACACCGTCATGCTGACAGAACACATACGCACTGCGTTGAAACGCCAAATTTCTTACAAATGCGCATCAGGGCAAAACGTCTTGCCAGCTTATTTATTTACACCAGATGTTGAAGATGCGATACGCAACGCTGTGCGACAAACATCAGTCGGAAGTTATCTGGTGCTAGATCCGGCAATGTCACGCACTATTTTGGAAAACATCAAAAACGCAGTTGGTGACTTGTCACAAGTTAGCCAAATGCCAGTTTTATTAACGAGTATGGATATACGACGGTACATACGAAAAATGATAGAGCAAGATTTTTTTGAGTTACCGGTTGTATCTTACCAAGAACTATCTCAAGAAATTACTGTTCAACCATTAGGTCGCATTGAACTTATGTAGCTTACCAAACAAGGTCGAAAAAAACGCCAGTAAAAATATATTTTTTACTGGCGTTTTTAGTAATTTATACTAATCCTATGCGTCACTAGCTAGCCATTAGCATTCCTACAAAATGAAATTATTTTGGTTTGAACTGCTTGTCGCTAATACGGAATTTATCGCGGCGATCTCCCATAAGGAAACGCAATTCACGTATGCTCAAATCACTCACTTCATGCATACGAATCAACAAAGATGCCCCAACAGGCAATCTGTGATGACGAATTTTACTAATGACTGGTGGAGCCACCTCTAACGCACGTGAGAGTGCTGCGTCATTTTTTAGATGTAATTTTTCAATCAAAGTATCTAACAATCTATTAGGATTGTAAGGATTCTGAGCCGCACCAATTTCGGCACTTGATTCATTGTCTTTAGTAGTCATAGTTTTGTAGGTCCAAAAAGGAGGTTTTATTGAAGATATGAAAGCGTTTTAATATTTATTTCAAGAATGCATCTAAAAAGCATAAATAGCAGTAAATATTAGTTCTTGACAAGGTTGGTTAAAAAGCATTCTCAATTATACAATATGGAAACGATTAATTCCCAAAAGCAACCCCAAAAATTACGATTAGTTTCACAATATCAATGAAATTTGCATAAATTAATGCATATTTTGCAAAAATAATGTGGTAAAAAAGATACTCAATCGCAATTTTGCAATCTTTCTTCCCTTCCATTATCGTTTATATGCAATTCGCACAGCATGACCTAAATCAATGACAGACATGGCGTAAAAATAGCTGCGATTGTATTGCGTGATGGAAAAAAAGTTGCTCGTACCTAGCCAATATTCATTAGGACTCAAGCCATTCTGCAAATCCACTAAACCCAACAACATTTCTGTTGGCAAATCACTTTGTGCTTGTGAAGCCCTCAGCTGTATACCATTATCCAGCAACTCATTGATAGTGAATACGGCTTTTGCCCCTTGCTTCGTCAGTAATTTCAATTCATTTTCGGAGGTTAGATTGGCTGCAATTGCAGGAAAAACAATGCTCTCACCACGTTTCCAACCATGTTGAACCAAGAAATTTGCCACACTGCCAATCGCATCAACGGGTGAATTTTGTAAATCAATCTTGCCATCACCATCAAAATCAACTGCAAAGCGACGTATGCTACCAGGCATAAATTGTGGCCAACCTATCGCACCGGCATAAGAACCTTTGAGTGAAAAAGGTTCCATGCCAACATCACGAATAAACAATAAAGTACTTTCTAATTCTTTCTTGAAAAACGTCATTCTGGCCAATCTTGTTGGCGTGTCGGGATAATCAAATGCCAATGTAGTAATGGCATCTAGTACGCGGAAATTGCCTGTATTACGACCATAGACGGTTTCTACACCAATAATGCCGACGATGATTTCTGCTGGTACGCCATATTGTGCTTCAGCACGTGCCAGTGCATCCGCATTGGTATTCCAGAAATCGACCCCCGCATTAATGCGTATAGGTTCAACGAAACGGGCACGATAAGTTTGCCAATTTTTTACACTCCCTGCTGCTCCTGGCTTAATCAACTGCACACTGGCATCGACATATCGAACTTTGCTCATGATTGATGCTAATTCCCCCTTGTCATAGCCATGTTTGGCAACCATGAAATCAATAAAGTCAGCGACTTCTTTCCATTGTGCAAAATTAACGAATTCGCCGTGCTCTTCTTTTAGTTTATTGTTTGCCACAACCTTCTTTGTTTGGTGCTTTGTTTTTGCCTTTACTTTAGGTTTAGCTTTTACTTTGGTTTTCGCTTTCACCTTTGTTGTATTTGTTTTTTGAAGTTTTTTGCTACTTGCTGTTTTTACATCTGCAACATAATCAGTTTCATAACTATGTGCATTACGTGACGAAGACAAAAAAAGAAAAATTAAACACATCAAACACGCCCAAACTGTGCTGTGCATTGAAGTGCCCCAACACATCCGATATTGGAAACGATGGAGGTGAAACTGAAGAAATGAAGGCAATAAAGATTGGGGTAAATTTAACATTGTGACAATAAAGATTTAAGAAGGCGAATGCTTGTGTCGTTGCTATCGTTAGTATAGTTATTGTTGTTATCAAAGTTACGACCGTATTTCATCACTTCATACAGACGTAAAAAATCCATGACGGCACCTTTCTTTTTAATGATCTTCGGATTGTCAACAGGCAAAATTTTACTCAAGCGACGGGCATAAGCTTGCGGTCCTTCATTGATTTCTTTCGGATAACCAAGCAAAGCCATGCGTTGGCATAACAATCCGTATAACACATCGATTGAATCCACCCTCCTGTATCGCCGCACTAACATAAAAATAATTGGCAGGAGAATCAGCAAAATCGATATCAACATCATCCACTTCATCCACTGACGCGAGTTAACTTCCACTCGTTCCAACGCATTCAATGTAGTGAATTTCTTCAATGCATCAAATTTACTAAAAGGGCTAAATATATTGCCCCATTCATTTTGCCATCCTGACAATGATTCCACATTCAGCATCCATTGATTCCACGCATTGATGACGGTATCCCAGTACATGTTAATTTGCATGCGCACTTTTGCCAGCCAGCCATTTTCAGTCATGTCATAGATAGTTTGTAATATGCTTTGCAAGCGACGTACTTTCACCCCAGTTTCAATGCGTTCTAGAGAAAGAATAGCGACAGGATCGACACGCATCCAGCCGCGTTTTTCTAACCAAATTTCTGCCCAAGCGTGGGCATTGGATTGGCGAACTGTCAAATAGCCATCAACTGGATTTAGCTCACCACCTTGATAACCCGTTACCACGCGCGCCGGTATATGAAGTGCGCGCATCAATAGGACAAATGCACCCGCATAATGCTCGCAAAACCCGGTACGGGTTGAAAAAAGAAAGTCATCTACTGCATTCTCTCCCAACAATGGCGGCTCTAACGTATAGCGAAATTTGTTTTCACGAAAAAAGCTGATTACCGCATTCAGTAATACCAATTGGTCGTTACTAGCGTGATTAAACGAGAGATATTGCTGGCGTAACTTTTCAGCCAATTGCAATGTACGTGGATTCAAACTGCTCGGAATCGCCAACCAATCCGTCATATCAGGTAGCAAAGCATCCTCCTGCAAACTGTAGTCAAGATATGATGCTGCCTCATAACGTACTCGTTGATTGATCGGCTCACTCAATAAAATTTGCCGATCTGGCATGATTTTAGCAATTTGACCATTTACATCAGGTGCAATTTTGGGTGTTTCCAAAGCGAATAATACATTGCGACGATTAGCTTCCAGTGTAATTTGATGCCGAATCGGTGTGCCACGCATCTTCAATAACTCGCTTTGTTGCGCGTTTAAATTCGATATCTGTGTCCAAGTACGGCCATCATAATTCCCTAAAACCACACCACGCCAATATAGGCTAGCTATGGATGGCATGGGATCGATAAACTTCACGCGAAAAGCGACATCATCAGACAGAGCTAAATTTGAAATCGTGCCCGGTGCCATGCTGCTAGGCAAACCTGCCTGCGCGGCATGCGCCTCTTGTAATGAATTCCATACAGAATTTTGCTGTATGCGAGGAAAAAATAGAAAAAAAAGGGATGCCAGTGGTATCGCCAATAAGCCAATGCGCGCACTCACATATAAGCGCCGTTTTAACGAAGGAATGATGCCGGTATATTGCAATGACAATTGCACTGTGAACAACAAAATAATGACCAACAACATCATCAATACGATGACAACACGTTGAGAATAAAGAAAATTCGCCAGAATCAAAAAGAAACTCGAATAAATCACGACGAATAAATCGAACCTGGTTTGCATTTCGATCAATTTAAATGCCAGCAAGATCGCCAACACCGCCACGCCCGCTTCACGACTTGAAAATGTTTGATAAGTCCCATATAACGCCATCATGGACAACATGAGCATAGGCAGTAGCACCCAACGCGATGGCAAGCGCTTACCGCGCAGGGTCATCCAAGCACGCCACAGTAACAACAAGAAACACAGCAGTGAAATCCATAAGGGGAAATGCATAGCATGTGGCGCGAGCAACAGTAAACAAGCGAGCAGCAATAATCCTATGCTGGCTTTTTCCCGTATCCCATTTTCCACTGGTTCTCTAAACCACGAAAATGACAATGAAGATAAAAAAGAAAAAGAAAAAAATAAAGACGATGCTGCACGCAAACTGGATAACAAGCGCACACCCATCGTTTTCATGATGGTTGAAATAAAGTTAATGAAATCAACTTTCATACAACGCCAACGCCTGCAAACAAGCCAATTTATGCGACAAACCAATTGCTGGTGCCAACACATCATTCCCTAAAGAAAAACCATAAAGCAAACCCTGCGCTTCGGCCATAATGACCCAGCTGGTCATACGTGACAATTTCATTTCGCACGTCATTTCATTGGGTAATTTGGCGAAATCGAGATACACCACGCCACTTTCACCCTCGTCAAAATGCTTGCTCAGCAGCATCACTCCCAAGTCCAAGGGAACTTTTGCCATTTGGCGCCAAGCAAGATGCTTGATCGGATCACCTTGTTGATAAGGGCGGATGCCAGCAAAATCGCCCTCTTCAAAACGTGCGTAAGCTGCTTCTTCGCCCTCCCCTTTGCCTTCAGGCAACTCGTTGATCGGTAAAGGAGGTGGATTTCTTTCGGGGCAAGGATAAACAAGAAGACGTGCATCGGGTCGCCAATAACTCAAAGTACGCACCAAACCCATCGGAAAACGGCTACGCAAACGCACTTTGGGTGCAACCAGCCAACCACGTTTTACCGTGCTGATTGGTAACAAAACCGTACCACTTGATTGCGCAGCAACATCAACCAATTTGGGATGGCGATCTGCAATCTCAAAATTCAACTCAATCGCATAACGATCGTAACGGCTACGATTGGCGACATGACAAGCAAAATATGCTTGCTCGCCAGCAAAGACAGGATAAAGACGCGCTTGATCAATCGATACGTATAAATGCGCCAAATTACGAAAATTCAAACCCAAATCGACAATGGCGCAAGAGGCAATAAAAAAAGTTAAGGCAAAACCCAAGCTGATGTTGTAATTCATCGCGCTGATGAACAACACCAGCAACACGACGCAAAAGGTTAAGCCAAGCCGGGTCGGCATAATAAAAATACGCCGTTGGTTTAAAAAAACTTCGCCAGATTCAAGCCCACGCAAGCGCCAGGGTCGGCGCATAAAAAAGCGTGATGTCTTAGACGTTGGCACTGACATTGACATCAACCGATTGAATCAATTGCGCTACGACATCATGATTCGTTAACGCCGCAGCACCCAGACTAGACTTTGACAAGCGCAAACGGTGCGTCACAACCGGCACCCACACTGCTTGCACATCTTCTGGAATGACGTAATCACGCCCTTCAAAAATCGCCCAAGCACGCGCTGCTTGCAATAAAGCAATCGCAGCACGCGGACTTAAACCTTCCGCTAACAAATCATGTTGACGCGAAGCTTGTGCCAAAGCCTGGATGTATTGAATCAAAGCCGGTGAAGCATGCACTCGTCTAACCGCTTGCTGCATGGCAATCAACTCATCGGCAGTCATCATCATCCCGATCGATTTCAACATGCTGCGTCTGTCTTCTCCCATCAACAAAGCGTATTCAGCACTGGCGTCCGGGTAACCGAGCGACAAACACATCAAAAAACGATCCAACTGCGATTCTGGCAATTGAAAAGTACCAATTTGATGCGTGGGATTCTGGGTGGCAATTACAAAAAATGGCGATGGCAAATCACGCGTGATGCCATCAATGCTGATTTGCCGCTCTTCCATGGCTTCCAACAAACCCGATTGTGTTTTGGGCGTAGCGCGGTTAATTTCATCCGCCAGCAATAATTGGGTAAATATCGGTCCTGGATGAAAAGCAAAACCATTCTTTTCTCTATCAAAAATAGAAATCCCCATCACATCCGCCGGTAGCAAATCACTGGTGAATTGCACGCGCTGAAATTGCAAACCTAGCGAAATCGCCAGCGCATGCGCCAAGGTGGTTTTACCCACACCGGGAATATCTTCAATCAATAAATGGCCACCCGCTAACAAACAAGTAAGCGATAGGCGGATTTGCACATCTTTTCCAACAATGATTTGCCCAACTTGTCGGGCAACAGCATGAATTTTTGTCAGCATAAAATGATTTTTTAATCAGAAAAATAGGTGGCAAGCGATTCTTGCAAACCTCGTTCAATCGCCTCTTCGACCTGACGCACCAGCGTTTCATTGCGCAAAGTATCGAACATAAACAAGCGATATACCTTAGCTAAAGTCAACTGTGCAGGATTAGCAAGCAAAACCCAATGATCATTGCCACCCTCTTCAACAACACGCTTAACCCATCGCAAATGTTTACCTTTTTGAGGTTCAATTTTGATACATTCCACCCATGTCATAGTACGCATTTTTTGTAACAAGCTATCCATTTCATCAAAACCCAGTTGCGTTCTGACACGCAGACTGGCGATATCAACCATACCATTCAATGTTGTTTTTTTTGCTTGATACAGTACTTGCAGCAAGGCCATGGCATCCACAAACGTGGTGCCCGGCGTGCTGACATGCCACCAACGTTCATATTTGACGGTGGGCAAAGCTGCCACAAATACCGCACCCGCCAAAATGATGAACCAGGATAAATAAATCCACATCAAAAAAATCGGCACCGCCGCCAAAGCGCCATAAATCATGGTGTAGCTTGAAAAATGCAGGACAAAAGTGGCAAATAAGCGTTTGGCAACTTCAAAGACGATCGCGGCCAATATCCCACCTAATACAGCATCACGCGTGTTGATGGCGCGATTGGGGACGGATAAATACAGCAAAGTAAACGCAATCGCCGTCAAACCAACCGAAATAACGGCATACAGCAAGACACTAAACCAAGGCAAACGGCCTAATATGCCATGCGTGACATTCAAAAAATAAGACGTCGTCGTAATCGACGCGCCAACCAATAACGGCCCCAACGTAATAATGGCCCAATAAATCAATAACCTTTGCATCAATGGGCGCGTCGTTTTGACACGCCATATTTGATTGAACACACGATCCACCGTGCTGATCATCATGACAGCCGTCACCATCAATGCCACGATCCCAATTGCCGACAAGCCTGTTGCCTTACTGGAAAATAGATTCAAATAACCAAAAATCGTATTGGCAATATTTTCAGGAATGAGGTTTTTAACAAAATAACCTTCTAAGGAAGTACGAAAGGAGTTGAACCAAGGGAATGCCGTCAATAAAGCCAGTGCGATAGTAATCATTGGCACCAAGGCCAGGCTGGTTGTAAAAGTCAAACTGCCCGCCACTTGCGATAAGCGCTCTTCACGCAGACGCCGCTGGGCAAAGTTCAGCAAATGGCAAAATTCAAGCCAAGATTTGGCACTGAATTTTTTGCCTATTTTTTTACTGAGTTTGCTCGTTAATGTGCTGCTTAAGGTCGATAAATTGAATGAAGACATATGGTTACTCTATAAACAGCGCGCTCAAAAAACTGATACTACAAGGATTTGTTTAATTAAACCGAGATTTTCCATTAACATCCGTCGCTCCTAATTAAAAGCCACTGGATTCCCGCCTGCGCGGGAATGACGGTAATAAGGAAGATGGCTTTGATACACTACTCAAACTTCAAATAAACCCAGATTTTCCATCAACCTTAAATCCCCCGTCGTTCCCGCGGGTTTAGGCGGGAATCCAGCGTCTTTCGTTGTTTACTGCTAAAAGATACGGATCCCCGACTAAAGCAATCGGATACGATGGTGTGAATGGAAAATTTTAGATTAACCAACCCTATCAGGGATAATACCGAAATGACTTCAACCCATCCTTTATCCATTCTCGTTCTGTTTTACTCACGCCACGGCGCCACCCGCCAATTAGCCGAATACATTGCGCAAGGAATCAATAGCGTATCCGGTTGCGAAGCACGTTTACGCACCGTGCCAGCCGTATCGACCGTGATCGAAGCAAGCGAACCGGATATTCCTGCGCAGGGCTCACCTTATGTTGAACTGCAGGATTTGGAACAATGCGCAGGCTTGGCATTAGGCTCCCCCACACGATTTGGCAATATGGCCGCTGCTATGAAATATTTTTTGGATGGCACAGCATCACACTGGTTATCCGGCGCGCTAGTAGGTAAACCTGCTTGCGTGTTTACCTCCACGGGCAGCTTACACGGCGGACAAGAATCAACCTTGTTATCCATGATGCTGCCACTCCTACATCACGGCATGATTTTTCTCGGCTTGCCCTACACGCATGCTGAATTAATGACTACCAACTCTGGCGGCAGCCCTTACGGCGCGACACATTGGTCAGGTTTGGAGGGGAACAAACCGATTACCGAAGATGAAAAACGGCTCGCCATCGCTATGGGGAAACGGCTGGCGGAAACAGCGAAGAAATTACAAAGTGCATAAAAAGCAATGAAAATAAACAACCAAATTTATTATGTCGGCGCCATCAGCAGCTTATTAGCGCTGATTGTTTTATGCCTAGCCTGGGAATGGCTGCTGGCACCACTACGGCCAAGTGGATCTTGGATGATGTTGAAAGTTCTGCCTTTACTACCACCACTACGCAGCATTATTAAACGCGATGTGTATACTTTGCAGTGGACTTCCATGCTGATTTTGCTGTATTTCACCGAAGGCATCGTGCGTGGCAGCAGCGATCAAAACCACGTTTCTGTCATGCTGGCATGGGGAGAAGCTGCACTGGCATGTGTGTATTTCTTCTGCGCAATTTTGTATGTGAAGCCGTATAAACAAGCTGCAAAAGCCGCTAAAGCAGCCAAGATTGCGCAAACCAAGCCATGAACGCTTTTCTTACACACTGCCAAGAAGCAATCGGCGCTCAGTATGTCATCAGCGATGACAAAGAAATGCAATCCTTTTTGACCGATCAGCGGCAGCGTTTTACAGGCAAAGGATTGGCCATCGTTCAACCAGCGACCACAGCGGAAGTCGCGGCGATAGTACGTTTGTGTCATCAATTTAGCGTTCCCATCGTCGCGCAAGGCGGCAATACGGGTTTGGTGTTAGGCAGCATCCCAGACGATAGCGGGACTGCCATTGTTTTATCGCTCAAGCGTTTGAATCAAATCCGCGCAATCGACACTGCCAACAATACGATGACAGTGGAAGCCGGCTGCATTCTCAGTAACATACAAGATACAGCCAGCGAGGCCGGGCGGTTATTCCCTTTATCGCTAGCAGCAGAAGGCAGTTGCACCATTGGCGGTAATTTATCAACCAATGCTGGCGGCACAGCTGTATTGCGTTACGGTAATACGCGAGAACTGTGCCTAGGCTTGGAAGTCGTCACCCCACAAGGCGAAATCTGGAGCAGCTTACGTGGCTTGCGTAAAGACAATAGCGGTTATGACTTGCGTGATTTATTCATCGGTGCCGAAGGGACACTTGGAATTATCACGGCTGCTGTGCTCAAGCTTTTTCCTCAACCCAAAGCACAATTGACCGCATTAGCGGCGATGCGGACGCCACAAGATGCATTGACGCTGCTTTCCATCGCGCAAATGCATGCTGGTGCGACATTGACTGGGTTTGAGCTCATGTCGGATGTTTGCGTACAACTAGTGCTACAACATTATCCGCAGCAAAAAAAACCTTTTTCCGATGCTGATGCACAACATGCACAACATGCACAACATGCGCAATACGCACAATACGTATTGCTGGAATTATCCGATGCAGAATCCGAACAGCATGCGATTGCGATGTTGGAAAGTATCCTGCACAACGCGATGGCACAAGACATTATTCAAGATGCTGTTGTGGCACGCTCGATTGCTGAGTCGAACGCATTGTGGACTTTGCGGGAATCGATTCCTTTAGCGCAAGCCAAAGAAGGTGGCAATATCAAGCACGATATTTCGCTGCCGATCTCACGTATTCCTGAATTCATTACCACCACCGATGCCTTGTTAAAAAAATATGTGCCAAACTGCCGCATGGTGACATTTGGGCATCTTGGCGATGGCAATTTGCATTACAACGTTGCACCGCCAAAAGGTATATCTCCAACAAACTTCTTCGCTCAAGAAACTACTATTAACAGCATCGTGTACGACAGCGTGCACCAATTTGGTGGTTCTATTTCAGCAGAACATGGGATTGGGGCTTTAAAGCGCGACACCATCCGTCAATATCAATCCGCTGTTGAAATTCAGTTGATGCAAGTCATCAAACATGCAATTGACCCTTTGAACTTAATGAATCCAGGTAAAGTGATTTAAGGCGCCTATTAATATTTTCGAATTGATATTGCCGCCTACATTTTTATCTTCTTATTTTTAAAGGCGTGATATGCGATTTGGATTGCCCTTATTTATTCCCTTATTTGCTGCTTTGTTTGTACTTCCTACACCAGCATTTGCGATTTACAAATGCATCAATAATGCCGATGTCATGTATAGCGACACACCCTGCCCTGGCGGCAGCCAACTAGCTATCGATACCACGGCTGTCAGCTCGTTTCCCAAAGAAAAAGATGCTAAAGAACAATTAAAACAACAAAAAGCAGAAAGCAAGCAGCTAGAAAAAGAACGCCATAAACAAACTGCCAAAGAAGAAAATCAGCAACGACAAACCAATCGCGCCAAAGCAGCCAAGCAGAAAAAATGCGCCTCCTTAGCACTCACCAAAAAATGGGCGGAGGAAGATGCACTCACAACTAATTCAAGCAGTATGCAAGCAGCAGCCAAAGCGAAAAAAAAGGCGCATCGTGCGGAAGAAAAATACATGTTGAATTGTGCATAAAAAATTATTTATTCGCCCCCACCAATAAGAATAATTATCATTCACATGATATGATGAGGGACTTATGTCATTTCATCGTTACTGAATTATTTCCACTGGAAAATATGTGATGTTTAATTATTCCCTCAATGCACTAACACCCCACCACCATCTAGGATTGTTAAAAAAGGGGGAGTGTGCCGTCGTGGTAGGACTCACCACCACTGAAAACACGGAACAACAAGCCATTAGTACACGCTTGCTAGAACTAGGATTCTCTACGGGAGAGCGCATTCGCGTGTTGGCCGAATCATTTCCAGGTCGCGACCCAATGGTAGTCAGAATTGGTAATACGACCTTAGCCTTACGACGCAAAGAAGCCGCAATGATTCATGTCACTCATGAGCATGCGTATGCTGGAGACGCCAGTCAGGCTGCATAAACTCCTTTTTTTCTATTCATACCATGAGCAATACCAAGCCGCTTCGTCTTGCCTTAGTCGGCAATCCTAATTGCGGTAAAACCGCACTTTTCAATCGTCTCACCGGCGCACGACAAAAAGTCGCCAATTACGCCGGCGTTACCGTAGAACGCAAAGAGGGTTACTTCAGTTCGCAATCCAGCACACAACGGTATCAAGTATTAGATCTTCCCGGCATTTACAGCTTGAATGCCATGACACCAGATGAGGCCGTCAGCCGTGACGTCCTGTTTGGTCTGCGTGCTGATACCACACCACCAGATGTCATTGTATTAGTGGCCGACGCCAGTAATTTACGTTTAAATCTGCGTTTGGTACTAGAAGTCTTACGCTTGCAACGTCCCACCATCCTGGCATTAAACATGATGGATGTGGCGCAAAAACGTGGTTTGATTATTGATATTGAAAAATTGCAAGCTGAACTCGGCATTCCTGTGGTAACAACGATTGCCATCAAAGCCAATGGAGATGCTGCCTTAGTTGCAGAACTTGACTCCATGGCACACGCGTTACAAACAAAACCTCAGCAAAAAATACAACAACCCAATCTCAGCGACACCGACAAGAGCGCTCAAGATGCTACGCAATTTAATTATCACAACACAACGACGCTGGAATCCACACAAAGTGAAGTACGTCGCATCCTAAGCATTATTACCAAACAAGAAGGGACAGCCCATCAAACAAGCGACCGTATCGATGCTTTTGTATTGCATCCGATACTGGGTTATCTGATTCTGGCCATCATACTGTTTTTGATTTTTCAGGCGGTATTTAGCTGGTCTACCGGACCGATGGATTTCATTAAACTCACATTGGATAAGTTAGGAACTGCTGTCCAAGCTATGTTGCCTGATGGAATTTTACGCAGCTTGATTGTGAACGGCATCTTGGCTGGCGCAGGTAGCGTGCTGGTGTTTTTGCCACAAATTCTAATTTTATTTTTCTTCATTTTGTCGCTCGAAGAAAGTGGTTACTTACCACGCGCCGCTTTCCTACTAGATCGCTTGATGGGAAGTGTAGGCCTATCTGGACGCGCTTTCATTCCTTTGTTATCGAGTTTTGCTTGCGCCATCCCCGGTATCATGGCAACTCGTACCATTCAAAATCCACGTGATCGCTTGGCCACCATCATGATCGCCCCCCTCATGACCTGCTCTGCCCGCTTACCAGTTTACGCCTTGATCATCGCCGCCTTCATCCCGCAACGGACGGTTGGGATTTTCAATTTACAAGGATTGGTGTTGTTTGGCCTGTATCTAGCCGGCATAGTCTCAGCCATGGCGGTTGCCTACATTTTCAAACGCACGCTGGGCAAAAATCGCTATCAACCCTTGATGCTAGAGTTACCTAATTATCATTTCCCCAATTTACGTAATCTCGCTATCGGTTTATGGGAACGCGTCACCATTTTCATTCGTCGAGTCGGCACGATCATCCTCACGCTTATGATATTACTGTGGTTTTTATCCACTTTTCCTTCACCACCAACCAACGCAGTCGGCCCAGCGATTCAATACAGTCTGGCTGGGCAAATAGGCCAACACTTGCAGTTCATCTTTGCGCCCATCGGCTTTAACTGGCAAATCGTCATTGCCCTCATTCCCGGCCTAGCTGCCCGTGAAGTCGCTGTCGGTGCGCTAGGTACGGTATATGCTTTATCAACAAGCGGTGATCAATTGGCTGCCAGCTTGATTCCGATGATTTCCACCACCTGGAGCTTACCGACAGCATTCTCATTACTCGCCTGGTATGTCTTTGCACCACAATGCGTTTCCACTCTCATCGTTGTCAGACGCGAAACCAACTCATGGCTGCCTCCACTAGTAATGGCGATGTATATGTTTGTCTTGGCTTATCTAGCATCGTTTTTAACATATCACGTCAGTCGTTTTTTATTAGGAGGAGCATGATGTGGCAACAAATACTCGTCGCCTTAATCGTCGCCTATGCAGCCTGGGCCACCATACGACGTTATGTCAGAAAAAGCAGCAATAGCACTTGCGGCGGCTGTTCCGGCTGCGACGCCTCCGCATCAAAAACATGCGCCACAAACAAAACGACGAATACGTTCAATACAAAAAGTACGGAAAATACTGCCACAACCCAAATTATCTGCACACCTCAAGCACTGCAACAAACGATACGACGTCAAAAATTTCAATAAAAATTAAAGAAGAAGAAAAAATCACCAAAAACATCAAAATATTTTTGACGTGACCAACCAACCAACCTATAATACGGCCCTCTTTTCCCTGATAGCTCAGTCGGTAGAGCGACGGACTGTTAATCCGCAGGTCCCTGGTTCGAGTCCAGGTCGGGGAGCCAAAAATACAAAAGGCCTTGTGCGAAAGCACGAGGCCTTTTTAGTATCCAAGTTGGGAAATCAACCATCCAAGGAGAAATCCATGTCAATGCTACAAGAATTCAAACAATTCGCCATGAAGGGCAACGTGATAGACCTCGCTGTGGGGGTCATCATAGGCAGCGCATTTGGCAAAATCGTGGATTCGCTCGTGCAAGACATCATCATGCCACCGATAGGCCTGCTGCTCGGTGGCCTAGATTTTGCCAACTACTATCTTCCGTTGAATGGCCAAAATCCCCATCTAAGTCTGCTAGAAGCGAAAAAACTAGGTGCGGTGTTCGCCTACGGGAACTTCATCACCATACTTTTGAACTTCATCATCCTGGCTTTTGTCATCTTCCAAATGGTGCGCCTGCTCCAAAAAGCACGTCACTTGGAAGAACCGCAAGCTCCCCCCGCCGAACCAGTACCAACGCCGGAAGACATCATGCTGTTGCGGGAAATTCGGGATTCTCTGCGGAAGTAGGGGAAATTCCACTTAAACCTTGCGTACTGGCCCAGGATATTGGGCTACCAATAAATCCGTAGTCAGCAAAACAATTCCCTCAACCGTTGCTTGTGCTACCAATATGCGATCAAAAGGATCCTTATGAATCGGTGGCAACCCATCGACAGCAACGGCATGTTCACTATTAATCGCTAATTCGCTATATCCGTTATCAAGCAAACCGCGGCGCAACAGGCGAGGATCGACCAAAAAATCACCACGACCCAATCCGCGCTTAATCGTCACTTCCCACAAACTGGCAGAACTGAACAATAGTTCGTTTTGCGGATCATCCAATAACAAACGCGCTGCCGCAGATAGTTGATCAGGCTGCCCTGCCGCCCACAGTAATAAGTGCGTATCCAGCAACAATTTCATAAACCACCGCTGAATAGTTGTTCAATTTCTTGGCTTCCCATCAGATCAAAATCATCGGGAACAGAAATTTCTCCGTTCAAAAAACCAATTCGACGAGTTTGCCCAGCCATTGGTGTATCCAATGCCGTTACTTTGACGAGAGGTTTGCCAGCCTTGGCAATAATGAATGACTCACCTTTTGCAGCTTGCTCAATAAGGCGAGAAAGATGCGTTTTTGCTTCGTGGATATTGACAGTATGCATAATGAATACACCTTGATTAAATCAAAAATAATTAAACTAGACCAACATGGTTTAGTTTAATTATTTTTAAGCATATGTCAATGCAAACAATTACATCAAGTGGTGTGGGTCAGCAATACGCGCCAACGAAGGTACGCAACCAGGATCACGGCCCAGATCGGTTGTAATTACAACACTAAAGGCTGAGCCGTTCGCGCTCGTTCTGAATTAACGACGAAGCGATTGCGCCGGCATCCACATCTTATCGGATGGACGTTTGATTTGAAGTTCCTTCCAAGCATTGTTCATGGTGTCCCCTCGCATCTTATTCGCGAGCTTGGCAAATGAAGGGTAGACATTGCCATCCCAAACAATCGACTCTTTCTCAATTGAGGCAACCTTGAATTCGCCAAAATACTTGGTCCTAATCTGTGTGCCATCGGGAAGGAATAATGCCTCCCAAAATACTCCAAGCGTAGTCGGTGCAGCCATGAAATCTTCTTCTGTTCGCTCCAAGAAATCCGAAATGACATTTTTCGCAGAAAGAGCCACGATGTACTTGAGATCGCCACCGGCACTAGTGGTGATACAGAGAAAATCAAGGTGATAGGTGCCCCGATCCAATAACTTCATACGTCACCAACGAACATATGTTCAATTTCCTCAGTCTCCATGCGATCAAAGTTATCGGGAACAGAAATTTCTCCGCTTAAAAAAAACAATCCGACGAGTTTGCCAGCCACTGGGGTATCCAATGCCGTTACTTTGAATGTGCCAACCCAATCACCTCAACCTGTTCCAGCGGCACACCAGCCTCCTCAGCAAATCCAGGCCAGTTTGCAATCGCTTGCCGAACATCCTCAATCACACCCTTGCAAATTCCCCGTAGTTGATAACGATCGGCAACTTCAAAAAAATCCTGCTCAGTAATCCGGTCGAATTTCCCATTCACCGACATCAAGTGATTGCGTAACCATTTATTATCCGGATGGTAAGCAAAAGTAATATCGTAGGCTGGCGCTAACTCCCATTTCCCACCTTCTTTGAGTAAAAAGGAAAAGTTTTTGCTGTGATCGTCGCAATTGGCGGCTAGCACATTGAAAATCATGCGCCTTAGCGTTTGCTCAAGTGCTGCGCGGCCTAGCTGCAACCTTACGATGGTTTGGAATAGCTGATGGTAGCTATGCACGCCAATCTGGTTGAAATCCAAGTGCGCCATGCCACACAAAGTCTGCATGTGATGACGCTGGTTGCCGGTGCGGTCAAAGCGCTTGGTCATGAAATGCGCTCTATCTTCTTCTTCCAGCAAGTGGCATTCCGACATCGTGATGCCAGCAGCTTTGGCCATGAGCGAATAAGCGTATTCAATGCGACCGAAGTGCGTGCCTTGGCCAAGTTGCGCATCGGTGCCTATGCCGTCGAATTTGAGCAACCAAGCCTCGAATCCATCTGGGATGGTGAACTGACCGGTTTTGACTTCATGTGTTTGCGGATTCCAGGCAATCGCTGCTTTAGCACGTGCGCCACCGGCGGAAGTGCCGACTTGAATAATTTGACGCAACACCTGGCTGGCGTGGTCGCCGCTTTGGAAATCGCCCTGCACCACGCTGCGTGCCTCCTGCACCAATTGCGCCATCTGCAGTGCGGTGGATTCAGTTTTGGATGGGCCACGATTGGGTTTGAATATCAGTGCGCCCATAGAACGCTGGCCCATGTAAGCCAAGCGATCAAGTGGCGTGATGTTGCTTTCTGATACGCCGTTGTCCGCCATCCAGGCAGTAATCAGAGCATTGCCAAACTTATCCGGTAATGCGTCGGCGAGCATGGCTGGCAAGCGTTGGTAGGTTTCGGTCGGCAAGCTGGGGAAGATGAACGGCTCGCCTGCCTCAGCTAGCGGCATGTGTAATGGCGCCAGCTCAATCCCGGATTTTAGAAATTTAGGATCGTATTCAAAGGCGTAAAAATTCGACTCTGGATCCAAGGCGACCGCCCCCACCTTCTTGCCCCAGACTTCCACCACGACAGCATCAATAGGTTTGAATGCGACCATGAATTATCCCTTTTTCAGGATCACGCTACGACTGGCGCGTTGGCGTTTTGGTTTGCCTTGGGCAATTTGTAAAGGACTAATTTTGACTGCTGGGCGAAAAGTTTCTAACCAAGCGGTGCGGCTCAATGCTTGCGTGATTCTAATCAAGGACTCTACACGCCCGCCTTTTCCAGTTTCCAAGGCGCGTACGGTATTGACAGAAATACCCGCCAGCGTGGCCACATCATCCATCGTCAGGTTTTTGCGCAGGCGCTCGGCACGCAGCTGTTCGCCTAGGGATTGCTCAAGCTCTGCTGGGGAAGCAGTGTCGATTGCATTATTAATATTTGCTTCCAAATCAACAATATTCATAATATTAAAAATAATTAATAAAAGTAATATAACAGTAATATATTTGTTGTTTATTGCTTAAATTATTATTAAGCCATGCATATTTGTAGTTTATATTAATAAAAATAACAAAACAAATAAATTACCAATTACCAATAAATAACCTATACATTAATAACTGTTAATTAAAAAATTATATATAACATGCAAAAAATAGTATTTTATTATCACCATATTACCCAATCAAAAACAAAGCACAGAAACCACTCCGAAATATTGCAAGAATTGGCTGCGCGAAATGGAAGAATTGATGGAAACTCCAATTTGCATCAAAACCTTGCTTAGGTTACAATTGCTGGCTTTTCCATTCGCTCAGGGAAAGTAAACATAAGGCAGAGTCCGCAAGATTTATCGTCAAAATTGATGGTAATGACTAAGCGGAACCACCATTGAGCGCTTAATCTTTTTAGGAAGTCAGCATGAAAACTTTTTCCGCTAAAGACCATGAGGTCCAGCGCGATTGGTTCGTGATTGACGCAACGGATTTAATCCTCGGACGTGTTGCCAGCGAAGTGGCACTCCGGTTGCGCGGCAAGCACAAACCTGAATTTACTCCTCACGTCGATACAGGCGATTTTATTGTCGTTATCAATGCAGGCAAACTGCGTGTAACTGGCACTAAAGAAACCAACAAAACATACTATCGCCACTCTGGCTACCCAGGTGGGATTTATGAAACTAATTTCAAAAAGATGCAAGAACGTTTTCCAGGGCGAGCACTTGAAAAAGCTGTCAAAGGCATGCTGCCAAAAGGTCCACTCGGTTATGCAATGATCAAAAAGCTCAAAGTGTATGCTGAAGGAACTCATCCACATGCAGCACAACAACCTAAAGCACTTGTCCTCTAAGGAATCGATATGATCGGTAATTACAATTATGGAACCGGCCGTCGCAAAAGTGCAGTGGCTCGTGTATTTATCAAACTCGGTACTGGCTTGATCATTGTTAATGGCAAACCAGCTAATGAGTATTTCTCCCGCGAAACTGGTTTGATGGTGATTCGTCAACCACTGGAATTAACTAACAATGTCGAACGTTTTGACATTAAAGTGAATGTACATGGTGGCGGTGAATCTGGCCAAGCTGGTGCAGTACGTCATGGCATTACCCGTGCATTGATTGATTATGATGCAACACTCAAATCAGAATTATCCAAAGCCGGTTTTGTGACACGTGATGCGCGTGAAGTAGAACGTAAGAAAGTCGGTCTGCGTAAAGCTCGCCGCGCTAAACAGTTCTCCAAACGTTAATCTGGACTATCCTGTACAAAAGCCGCCAGGTTCAACCCTGGCGGCTTTTTCATTTTAAAATACTAAAAACTATAAAAAACGAACATATCTACAAAGTACAAAACAATAAAAGGAAAAGCATGATTAAAGTTGGTATCGTTGGTGGCACTGGTTACACAGGTGTGGAATTACTACGCTTGCTCGCTCGGCACCCACAAGTTGAATTGTGTGCAATTACATCACGCAAAGAAGATGGCGTGCCAGTTGCAGAAATGTATCCATCATTGCGAGGACAAGTCTCGCTCGCCTTTTCGACGCCAGAAAAAGCCAAATTAACGAATTGTGACGTCGTATTCTTTGCCACACCACATGGTGTCGCGATGGCGCAAGCGCCAGAATTATTGGCTGCCGGTGTAAAAATCATCGATCTTGCCGCTGATTTCCGTTTAAAAGACAGCAAGTTATTTGAAAAATGGTACGGCATGCCACACAGTTGCCCAGATATTCTGGCGCAATCCGTCTATGGATTACCCGAAATCAATCGTGAAGCAATTAAAAAAGCGAAAGTCATCGGTAATCCAGGCTGCTACCCAACCACCATGCAACTGGGATTTTATCCATTGTTGAAGGAAGGTCTCATTGATGCATCGTATTTAATTGCCGATTGCAAATCCGGTGTTTCTGGTGCAGGTCGTAAAACAGAAGTCAATTTATTATTCACAGAAGCCAGCGATAACTTTAAAGCCTATGGCGTTTCCGGTCACCGCCACACACCTGAAACTGTTGAGCAGTTGCAGTATCTGACCAAAGATAAGGTCAACCTATTATTTACGCCACATCTAGTACCAATGATACGGGGCATGCACTCGACAATGTATGGACGATTAAAACGAGACATTTCCCACCAAGAATTACAAAATTTGTACGAACACACCTATCGCAACGAAGCGTTTGTCGATGTGATGCCATTCGGATCCCATCCAGAAACACGCTCCACACGTGCTTCCAACATGCTGCGCTTGGCCTTACATTGCCCAACGGGACAAGGAAAGGCGAGCGATACCGTAGTGATATTGGCAGTACAAGACAATCTGGTAAAAGGCTCCTCTGGCCAAGCAGTGCAATGTATGAATTTGATGTTCGGTCTAGACGAAACTATGGGGCTCACCCATATTCCGGTGATGCCATAAATATTTTTATTACATTTTTATTATTTTTTACGTTTAAAGAGAGAAAATCATGGAATGCACAGTACGCTGGACTGGTTTGCCCGGCATGACATTTTTGGCCGAAACCGGCTCAGGTCATGTTGTTGCGATGGATGGAGCAGCAGACGGTGGTGGACGCAATCTGGCGCCACGCCCGATGGAACTGGTTTTAGCTGGCACCGGTGGCTGCACGGCTTACGATGTGGTGTTAATTTTGCGTAAAAGTGGACAAGAAATACACTCTTGCGAAGTCGCCTTAACTTCCGAGCGTGCGGAAAAAGATCCTAAAGTGTTTACCAAAATTCACTTTCACTTCACGGTCAAAGGTAAGGCTTTAAAACACAATTTGGTGGAACGTGCAATTAATCTTTCACATGAAAAATATTGCTCTGCTTCCATCATGTTGGAAAAATCGGCTGAGATCACGCATTCCTTCGAAATTATTGAAGACACTAACTAATCCACCACTATCGCTGGCAAAGGACCGCGCAATGCATTACACACCATCACTGCTTGCGCGGCATGCAAATCATCTATCGTTAAACGGCGTTCACAGGCATTCCACGCCGGATCTTGCAATAACTGAGCACGCATAATCCCAGGTAACAAACCCGTACTCAGCGGTGGCGTGTACCAGCAGCCATCCAATTTGACAAATACGCTACTACGCCCGCCTTCCGTCAACTCTCCTTGCATATTAAAGAACAACATGTCGAACGCGCCCTGCTCTTCCGCTGCGCGCCATGCGGCATCGTAACGCTGTCGCACTGTAGTTTTATGGCGTAAAAATAAATCATTGCTAATGACAGGCTGCGTTGCCAACAACAACTTGACTGGTAAATTTTCAGTATCAAAAGGAATCAACAGCGCGCTTTGTATGCTGCACACACCCGCCTGATTCAACGCTAGGCGTACCCTATGCGGGCCTGTAGACGGCAATCTCAGACAATAATCTTGCACCGTTTTGCGTAGTGATGCGATGTCATGTGTAAAACCAAAATACGCCGCTGAACCACAAATTCGCTGCAAATGTTGTTCAAGATGACGACAACCATCCGCCTTGGTCCCATACATGGTTTCGAACAACGCAAAATCATGCGGCAAATCGGTTAAAAAACGTGCTTTTAGTCTGCACTCTTGATATTCATCAGCAACATCGCTGTCATACACGATTCCAGCACCAACACCCATTTCCCCGCGCCGCACCCCTTCTTCATTTGATGCTTGCAACGTTAAAGTGCGAATAGGTATCGATAAACAAAAATCACCAGTGGCATCAAACCAACCTATCGCCCCGGTGTATAAACCACGCGCATCGGGTTCCAACTCATGAATAATTTCCATCGCCCGTCGCTTGGGAGCACCAGTAATCGAACCACAAGGATACAAGGCACGAAAAATATCCGTCAGTGTTACATGCTCAGCAATTTGCGCTTCTACAGTCGATGTCATTTGCAACACGCTACCATGCCGCTTTACATCAAACATTGCTGGAACATGCACCGTTCCTATCGTCGCAACACGCCCTAAATCGTTGCGCAGCAAATCAACGATCATTAGGTTTTCAGCGCGATTTTTGACGTCGTTTGCTAACAATTTGGCTCGCGCACTATCTTGCTGTGCATTCCCGGTTGCAGCTGCCGTACCTTTCATCGGCTGAACAGTCAACTTACCTCGCCGATGTTGCATGAATAATTCAGGTGAAAAAGAGAGCACCGCACCACCATTCGGCAAAGCGACCAACGCACCATAAGGCACCGCCTGCCTTGCACGTAATTTGCGATACAAATTCAGCACACTACCAAAAGCATCAAAACGAATACGATAGGTGTAATTAACCTGATACACGTCACCTGCTTCAATGTAAGCACGGATGGCTGCCATCGCTTGATCAAACTCATCCTGATTAATGCTGGTGGATAAATTAGCAATACCTGCCGCATCGATATCATTGCACGCATTAATTTGCTGCGTATTCAACCAATCATCAAGCTGCGTGGCAGACAACAACGTGCAATCCTGAAACAACAATATTTGCACCAAAGGTGTAGGTACGGTATGTACAGTAGGTGCGACATCAGATGAGCGAGGTTTGGGATCGCCCAATAAATCCACGCCTAACTCATAAGCAAACAAAGCAACCGCATATTGCCCATCCTGCAAAGCAACATGCATCGCATCAAACAAGGCTGGTAATTCCGATGCATGCTGGCAAGACAAAGTGCGTATATACGCGGTATAGAGGCGGGACCTGGGATTAGATGCACTGGCTGTAACGTCATCTAATAAGGCAAAACAATCTGTAGTAGCAATCACAAAATATTACTGCGAACGTATCATGGTACCGAACGCTTGCTCAGTTAACACTTCCAGCAATAAGGAATGTTCGATACGGCCATCAATAATGTGCACGGTATTGACACCTGATTTTGCTGCATCTAATGCAGATGAAATTTTGGGCAGCATGCCGCCAGAAATAGTACCATCAGCAAACATTTCATCGATTTCACGTGCAGACAAATCGGTTAACAGATTACCTTGCTTATCCAACACACCAGGAATATTCGTCATCATGATGAGCTTTTCAGCTTTCAGGATTTCAGCAATTTTGCCTGCTACCAAATCCGCATTAATGTTATAAGCCTGCCCATCTTCACCAAATCCTATTGGTGAAATAATCGGAATAAACGCATCATCCTGCAAGGCTTTAACCACTGCTGGATTAATAGCATCGATTTCACCGACAAAACCGATATCCAAGAACTGGCCTGGTTCCTCCTTATTCGGCATTTTCATCCTACGCGCGCGAATCAAGCCACCATCTTTGCCAGTCAATCCCACCGCATGACCACCATAATGGTTGATCAACATCACAATATCTTGTTGGACTTCACCACCCAGCACCCATTCGACTACCTCCATAGTTTCTTCATCGGTAATGCGCATACCTTGGATAAAAGTACCTTGTTTACCGATTTTCTTCAGCGCATTATCAATTTGTGGTCCGCCGCCGTGGACAACGACTGGATTCATGCCCACCAATTTCAGCAAAATCACATCACGCGCAAAGCCATGCTTCAAACGCTCATCAACCATGGCATTGCCACCGTATTTGATTACGATTGTTTTGCCATGGAACTTACGAATATAAGGCAAAGCCTCGGCGAGAATTTGCGCTTTAATTTGAGAAGAAACGGAAGTTAAATCGCTGCTGGAATCAGCGTTATGGTCAGCCAAATGCATCATGAAAAGTCCTGAAAAAATAGTGGTGCGATTTTACATGGAAAACGCAAATCCCAATTCAATTTCAGCGTAGAAATTCAGTAGAAATTCGGCACAATTTCACAGCACAATTTCAAAAAAATGAGGCAATATAAAAACTTCTTATCCATATTTTTAAGATGAAAAACATGAATCAGCCAAGCCATAAAACCCATAAAACTCATAAAGCTACGTTTCATTGGGATGATCCATTGTTACTTTCAGAGCAATTAACAGAAGAAGAAAAAATGGTGCGCGATGCCACCCACGCCTATTGCCAGAACAAGCTACAACCGCGAATTTTGCAATCTTTTCGGCATGAAAAAACCGATCCCATTATTTTTAAAGAAATGGGAGACCTCGGCTTATTAGGCGCCACCATCCCGGAACAATATGGCGGCGCAGGTTTGAATTACGTCAGCTACGGTTTAATCGCCCGTGAAGTAGAACGTGTCGATTCCGGCTACCGATCAATGATGAGCGTGCAATCGTCTTTGGTCATGCTACCGATTTATACCTTTGGCACAGAAGCGCAACGCCAACAATATTTACCAAAATTGGCCAAAGGCAGCGCCATCGGTTGCTTCGGCTTGACGGAACCGGATCATGGTTCCGATCCTGGTTCTATGACGACACGGGCTAAAAAAGTCCCAGGTGGTTATGCGCTATCCGGTTGTAAAACATGGATATCCAATGCGCCTATCGCTGACATTTTCATCGTCTGGGCCAAAGATGATGCAGACCAAATACGCGGCTTTATTTTGGAAAAAGGCATGTCAGGATTAAGCGCGCCCACCATTCATGGCAAAGTCAGTTTGCGTGCGTCTATCACGGGTGAAATTGTGATGGACAATGTGTTTTGTCCGGAAGAAAACGCCTTCCCTGATGTGCGCGGCTTGCAAGGGCCATTTACTTGTCTGCATTCCGCTCGTTACGGCATTGCTTGGGGTGCGCTGGGCGCAGCGGAGTTTTGTTGGCATCGGGCACGCCAATACACGTTGGAGCGGCAACAATTTGGCCGTCCGCTGGCAGCGAATCAACTAATTCAAAAAAAATTAGTCGATATGCAAACTGACATCACGTTGGCTTTACAAGGCTGCTTACGATTAGGTCGCATGAAAGATGCAGGCAATGCAGCTGTGGAAATCACATCCATGATGAAACGCAATTCCTGCGGCAAAGCCCTAGAAATTGCACGTCTGGCACGAGATATGTTGGGTGGGAATGGTATTTCAGACGAATTCGGCGTGATCCGACATATGGTGAATCTGGAAGCCGTGAATACCTATGAAGGTACGCATGATATTCACGCTTTGATTTTGGGTCGGGCGCAGACAGGGATACAGGCTTTTATTTAATGCCTACTCTTGCATATTAAACTGCTACCGGAACACGAGCACCAGTCTGAAGAGCAGCAGCAGTAGGCAAAGCATTGGGAGCCATTGCTTCTGTTGGCGCATTAACCATTCTTTTTCTAATTGCACCACCAGTAGCTCGTTGATCTAAATAAGCCAACCAATTTATGGGCCCATGGTGCAAATCTTCAAACATTTTTGAGCCACGTCGAATGTAATTAATAATCGGAATGGCAGCAATGTAAAAATGACTTGAATTTTCAGTGAGATTAAAAATTGCAAAAAACTTTTTAAACCACTCTGTCGATGCAGCACCACCGCCTAAGTGGTCATACAGTTGATCCAAGTGCAGCCATTTAAAAAGATGGGTGGGAAAATCAAGCAAATAACTAGAAATAGGTTCTTTTTCTTTTCCTGTTGCGGTTTTATATATTTCAATCGCGACAAGAAATATACCAATCACTCCTGCAGCAAGGAGTAATTCACGTGCACTTGGTAATTCTGGGAAAGATGCCTTGATACGATCATCCCAAGTCACTAATCCCGCTTCGTGACGCATGCAAAAAACAGCCCACTCAACTTCATAGGAAGCATCAGAAAGCAAAATACCATCACGCGCAAAACTGTTGCAAAAATGTTGGAAACGTTCCTTGATGCCACTTCCTGGATTTTTTTGTTCACACACTTCGACATACGCCCGCATCATTTCGCTCATGTCTTTTAACGTTTGCTTAAATTCTACTCGCAGCAATTGATTGATATTTTGTGGTGTTGCAGCCCCCCCTAACGCTTGCATCAAACGATCAATATCAGTTCTCAAATGCGCCTCTAAATGATTTCCCTCATAAACCAATTGGGCGTTTCGCAAACCACTCCACATGGCATCCTCATCAAAAAAATTTCTGATTCCCTGCAAAGATTCCAGCAACTTATTTGCATCACAATTGGCATAAGATCCCTCAACGGCATTCAAGTCATCTGCCATTGGCCCATTATGTTCAATATCAGGAATATCTTGAGCATCCAATCCGCCCTCACTGCTTGTTGCATTCGTGCTTTTATTTGAACCGTGCACAAAATCACTTAATACAGGCTGCAATGCGGCATAAGTAGTGCTTAATACAGGACGTGCTAACTTATCGTAGACAGCAATCGCCACGCAAGATGGTGCGATTAAAGCGGTAGAGTGAAAAAAATTGTCTAGGCCACCATTTACTAATACAAAAAAAGCAGTTGCTTCAATAAGGGCACCAATATTATCCCGTACGGCGTTCGCACCCAGCTGATCGTTGACTGCGCGCAAACAAAGTGTGACGGATCCAAGGGCCAAGATCAAAACCAAAGAAGAAAGCTTGTTTTTGTAAGCAACTTTTGCAATATCTGCAATGCCATCAAAGAAGCTTGCCAAACTTAAATCTGCCACATCCAAACCAAAAGAAATATTGTTCTGCCGCTCAAGAATAAATTTTTCTAGACATGAAGTGGCTAATCGCCTACTTTCTTCATGCGATATATTGCTATTTTCCAAAATGACTTGCAGCTTGGCGTAAAAGCTATCCAAAGCAAATTCTTTTACAAGATAAGCTTTTCCATCTGGTATAACACGCGTCACATCACCTATGGTTTGACCACCATTGGTCATATTAAAAATCCGCTCAAATTGACGACGCTCTGACATCACAAAACCAGGTATAGGAGCACCTTGGTCTTGTGCTTTCATGAAGGCATAAAGTAAAAAAACGTGTTCTGGATCATTCGGAAGATTCGACTTTACATTGCTAAAAACAGTGTCAATGGTCGTTTGAATTCTTGCTTTTGCTAAAGAAAAATTCCCCTGTATTTTGTATTCAGACTCATGAACATCGCCATGTTCATGCTCATGCGCGCCATGATCGTGATGATGATCGTGTCCAGAATGACTACGATCCAATCGCTCCCAAAAATCCGGATTAGCATTCGTTGCGGTCAATTGCTTTTGAAATTGATGAGGAAAAACCAAATCCTTTATTTCCATCTGAACATGATGCGCATCAGAGGATGCAATTTGGTGCTCAAATCCATTCGCTACGTAAAACTTTGCTAATTCAACATCATTTGCCCTCACCACAGGGGAAGGAATCACGGATTTGTTAGCAAACAATTCCAAACGATTATCGCGGGGGAGTTTCGAAATGAGAGCGCAAATGATGTCATCAGGACGAGCTTGTGCAATTGCTTCCCTACACAAACCATCAACAATATCAACAATATCAATTTGAACTTGCGTGTCTATTTCAAAAAGTTCTATCACGCTTGATAAATTATGATTAACAACTGCCACCCTCAATCGATCAGACCATGATGGTTCAGCAGCGGGAGATAATGTGTTCGCTGCCACTCTTAGCCAACCAGCTCCCACCCCCCTAAAATTCTCAAGCATATTTATTCTTCCAAAAGTTAATTGCAAACGATAATGATTCTCATTATATTTTTAAATTGACTTTGAAACAATAAAAATTACTAAAAAATCACTAAAATATTGCTAAAGAATTCCGAAATATTTCATCAGTAGCAATATATGAAAGCTAATTTACGTAGCACATTGCAATGCAATGCGCACTAGCAATCTCAGTGATTAGTAACTGATTAATTATTGATCAACTGAGAAGTAGATGCCGTACTAGGCTTACGGCCTAGCAGGATATGCAAGATGAGCAAACAAGGAAAAAGTAGGCCGATAATCCAATGCACAGCAGACCATATGAAACGGCTATTTTCACTCGCCAGGTAATACAACCCATAACCGGTCATTACCAAAATCAACATTATCGCGATCATGGCCCAACCAGAAAATACGTTACGCTTTGCTTTGATCGCACGGCGAATGTGGCTATTCATCAAACTACCGATAAAAAACAATCCAACCATAGCCCCCGCCCCGTGTAACTTGATTGACCAAGGCTCAAGCGGATGAATGTGAGGACCAAACTCCCCCATAACGCGCATAAAATAATGCGCAAGCAGCCACAACATACCCGTGATGAACAACCAAGTACTAACACCATAGATACAACGACGGTGCCAACGTTCAAGTTTGAAGCCGGGCTGACGTTGCCTACTAGAAGGATGACGTAAATGGAGATCTCGGTGGCGCATCATGCGATTATAAGTCCACGCGCATCAAATTGCGCTAGCACAGGATGCATCTGATTACCGGTCGCCATCACTACTTTGGTCAAAGCATCAGCCAACATGCAAAGCGGGGCACATACTGACGCACTAAAATCAGCCCTCACAACTTCACCATTTTTACCATTTACCAAGGCGCTGTATTCGTGATCATGCATACGCTTACGAGAAAAATACGTACCAGAAGTTGCCAAAGCCTCATCACAAACGACTATTTTTCGCCCTATTTTTAATGGATCAGCAGGATGACGAATCACAATAGGAAAAGCCACATCGCCACATACACGCAAATCGCCACCAGCATTCACACAAGCAGATGGAACACCCAAACGTTGTAATGCCGCAATGGCCAGATCAACGGCATATCCTTTTGCAATTCCACCAAGATCAATCCAGCCAGTATGGACCTTTTCTACCTGATTTTCCGCTGCCAATACGATGCTAGGCTGCGTTGGTACGTAAGTAGGTATAGCAAGATCTTTATGGGGAGTTGGCAAATAAGCCCATTCCACCAATTTGGGTGCGCAATGAATATTGAAGATACCATCCGTTGCAACAGCAATCGATAATGCATTTTGTATGACGTTAAAAGTATGTGCATGAATCGCAACTCGCTGCCCTACAACAGCACGATTGATGCGTGAGATATCACTGTCTGGATCATGAAAGCTCATCAGACGATGAACGAGAGCGACTTCAGAAAACGCTGCATCAAAACAACTTAGATCAATATGTGCAGGAACATCGTTAATTGTAATTTCAACTAACGTACCTAACCAAGGCTGCGCGCGGCGCATCATTTTCTATTTCTACTGTTCTAATACTTTGATTATTTCAGCACGACTTGCGCAATTGCAGCAATACGCCGTACACCATCTGTAACATGTGTACAAGACAAGGTAGCGCCGCTGATATTGGCGATACCATCACCAACAGTTAAGCCACCTTGCACGCTTTTACCAACAAATTGCTTGCGCCAAGCAGGATGTTTAATTTCAAACCCATGGCTTTCACGATAGGTCAAAATTTCAATCTGCTTGATGGTGGCATCGGGATTGACTGCTACGGCATAGGAAATTAATTCGGATTTTCCCACTACATCATCTAATACGACATATCCCAGCAAAGTCTCAGCGCGAAAAGCAGAAAACACACGCCAATTAACAGAGCGTGCAGACAAACCAGACAACTTTTCGATTTTCCGCATTTGCTCAGTCGACAATTTCAAACTACTGTCCTTGAACACGCTGGCATCGGGGAACATCACGCGTTGTGCCTGTTCTACCGTCAAATACTGCGCTGCATAAGAAGCATTGCTTGCAATAGCCGTGACCGCCGTGACAGTAAGAGCTGGAATATGTCGCAATTTCATATTGGAAACTTATCTCAGAAATAACTTAAAACGCATAGCCTACACCAAGATTGAATCGATCACGCGTACTGTCTTCCTTGAATTTTTGATAATCCGCTTTCAACACAATGCCTTCACCCACTTTCAAGTTTGCACCGACTGTGACGACACCTTCGGTTGGGCCAGTTACTACACCCAGTCCCTGAGGAAGATCAGAGTAGCTCTTTGCAGTATTAAAGCGTTCATAACGCACGAATGGCGTTAACTTGTAATCAGCAGATTTCCATACTTGATAGGCTGCTTGAGTATACCAACCATAGAATGAAGAAGGAACAAGACTAGGATTACCAACCAAAGTCATATTAAGTGCATCGGTATTACTGATGGTTCCACGCGTATACAGAGCTGACAAATCCCATTTTCCGGGAGTGTAACGTGCATGCAAATCCCATAAACTCATACGTGAATCAGGTGCTAAAAAGCCTGGCGTATCATGGCCAACTTTACCAACAAATGCAGATCCCCCTAATAACAAACCTGGAACTCCACGCCAATTAAGTGCGCCATACAAACTTAAATTACGTGATTTTGCAAGTTGACCTTCTTGATGAATAGCGCCTAAAGGAGACTCTATGCCTTCTGTTGATGCCGCATCCCATTTAGTCAAATCAAAACCAGTCACAATACCAGCATCCCATGACAAACCATTTTCATGATTACCAGACAAACCAAAGCCTGCTTCACGCCATGTCGATGGAATAATCGCTGTTTCAACGAAATTACGTTCTACACCATAGAAATTAGTTGGTTCATGATTATCGTTTAACAACCCTATTGGCATCAAAAACAACCCTGCTTTAGCACGCAAACCACTGTTGAATTCTCGTTCAACATATAACTGTTCGATTGCAGCCTCACCTTGATCAGATGAAGATGCAATGGCATGTTCCCACTCGAATTCAGTGACCAACTTCGTTTTCTCATCAAAACGATGTTGCATACTAATCACAGCGCGACGTACGTCAGTTTGCGCTTGACTAGTGTTCTTAGTTGGTCGGTTGTAATTAATTTCACCATAACCACCGATAGTTGTTTGCGCACCCGAAGCCCCCACCAAAGTCGCATCTTTTTTCAACACAAATGGCGAGTCGGTACTAGCTAATGCCTCCTGCTTTTTTTCCACAGTCTCAGTTTTTGTTTTAGTAGCTTGCAGTTCTGCCTTCAGACTTTGCAATTCATTAGCAAGTTGCTCAATCTTTTTCAGTAAATCTGCCTCAGCGGCAAAACTACTGACAGGTGCAGCAATAAGAACGGCGGCAATTGCTCTGGATAGGATGGTTTTTTTCATAATAGTGATGCTTTCGTTATTGATATATTGACGTATTAATTTATTGCATTTTTATAATCTATTTACGGTGCTTTATAGCCATCAGTTAATGTACCCAAGAATTGAATAACGTCTTCAATTTCATCAGTAGACAAAGCGGGTGCCATTCCAGGTTGACGGTTGTATGGCCCTTCTGTGATATTCACATTGGCTTTATATTGCGCTGGAACGTCATTAAATTTCTGTATTGTTCCATCGGCAGCACGTGGGTACCACTCTTCTGGATTGGTATCGCGCCGCACGTAGAATCCAAGCACATCACGCAAATTATTGAATTTTCCGTTATGGAAGAATGTCTTTCTAGTTGCCACGTTACGCAGAGTTGGCACCTTAAATTTCCCGCACAAATCAGCGCGACTCGTCAAGTCAGTACGATCAGGCCCACACAAACCCAGATCAAAATAACTCGCATCAGCAGTAGCGGGAATCAAATAATTACGCGGCACACCAAGATTGTCATAGGTAAAGTCGGTAAATAAAGGAGCAGATCCATCCGCCCCTTTAGTGCTCGTGTGACAAGCAGCGCAATTTCCTTTTGTAGGATTATTGAACAACGCTAATCCACGCAATTCCTGGGTAGACAAAGAGACTTTGCCAGCAAGGAACAAATCATATTTTGAATTGTATGGATGGAAATCCGTATCTTCTTTTTGATACTCCTGCAAAGCAAAAGTGACACGATCAAATGCATCATCAACTTGATTGAAAATATCCGCACCGAAAGCCCGTCGGAATTCCTCAGCATAGGAAGTACGTTTTAAACGCTCAATCACGTCAGCTTTGCTAGCATTCGCCATTTCATGCGGCGCAAGGAAAGGACGTTGTGCTTGCTCAGCTAAGCTTTGTGCGCGACCATCCCAGGTAAACCCTCCGGTCGGTGTCCCTTCATTATCGAAGAAAAACGCTGGTTTCAAATTCAAGTAACGCAATGAAGGCACGGCACGAAAACCGACCTGATCCATATTTGCTCCACCAAGTTGCACTGATAAATCATTCGTTTGTGCGTGGGCATTATCTGGATTATGGCAACTAGCACAAGACTGCTGTCCAGAAGCAGACAAACTGACATCAGAAAAAATCTTCTGACCGAGTGTAGCAACCTGACTCAAGCCACCATCGGACGTAGTCGCTACTGGCGTAGTGCTATCACCACTACCACCGCCACATGCAGTGAGCGCGACTGATATAACTAGTAGGGAAAAACCGTAACTGAGTGATTCTATGCCCACTTGACGATGAGCTATTTTTTTAAACATAGAGATATATTTTTACGTTGAAAGAATAGAAATATAAAAAAACACCACCTTCAACCATTGATCATCAAGCAGTGACCCAATTGATTGACACGTGGCGCAAATCTAAATGAGAACGATTTCTATTATAATTTAAAAATAATGATGGGACAAGAGCGGAGAAACTAGACGGAGATGCAGAGGAAAACCAATGAATGCTAATAGCAGTAATTAAATAAAGTTATTTTTCATGGTTTATAAACAAACTGCCAATCCACGTAGCGAGTTTGTTTTTCAAACGCGGCATCTCGTTGCAAGAAACCACTGCGTTTGATGGTCGATTCATTTGAAAGACTATAGATGCCCATCACGCCACCATCCGTTGCACGCACAATTCCCCATTCAAAGCTAGCGGTCATGGGATCGCGATAAATGCGTCGTAAGTGCCGGACTGTGGCTAGTTGCCTATTATCTTTAAGGAGATCATTCAGGCTGTTTGGATAGCGCTTCACCCTACCAGGTGTTTGCTCGTAATACGTTGTAATTGCCTTGCGGAATTCGTTTCCAATAAATAACAAATCGCGCTCTTTCTCACGTTGTTGCATTTGCGACCACATGACACCTGTTGCTGCCAGCACGACACCTATCATGGCAATCAAAAACAATAGTGCTAAATACGTAAAACCCGCTGTACGTTTCACAAAAATAGAATGATGGAATTTTATTTTTAACAATTATTCTTACCAATCACGATAAAACGTACCGTCGCGTGCGCGGCCAGTTGCAGCGCTGTGTACATCAAACACACCACCTTTTTCGGTATCCGCTGGCCCAACGATCATCCAAGTACGATTACTATCTGTAATGGGATCAATCGGAATTTTTCGTATGTATCGATGCGTGACCAGCTCGTCCAACGTATGAGGATATTGCCCTGTATCGGCATAATATTTATCCAACACATCACGCAAACTGGCAAGATTTTCACGCAGGACAGACTCTTTCGCCTTCTCAACATTGCCCACATAACGTGGCGCTGCCAATGCCAGCAAAATGGCAATAATGGTCATGACGACCAGCAATTCAATGAGCGTAAAACCTGCTCGTATCCTATTTTTCTTTTCCATTTTGATGACCAATATGATTACCACTCGCTATACGGAATGCCGTTCAAGCCAGCTTTAGTCGAAATAGAATGCACGTCATACACGTCCTCCCCTTCTTTGGGCTCATCGGCGCTGGACGCATAGCTACGCTTTCCCCATGTTTGGGCTGCGGGTACATTCATATCTGGGAAAAAAGGATCACGTGGAATCCGCCGAAGAAAATATATTCTTCCTCCTTTTGTATTTTTAACGTCTATGACGCCTTCGACCAAAGACTCTAAGGTGTGTGGATAGCCAGACTCACCAACCTTACGCAGCATTTTTCCTTCATCTCCTGCTTGCTTGTAGGCATCCAAAGCATCGCGAATTTCACGCAAAGCCCGACGTAATTCCTGTTCTTTATTACGCTGCACAACCAATTCAGTCATGGGTAAAGCCGCGCTAGCGAGAATCGACACAATCACAAGCGTTACCAATAATTCAATAATGGTGAAACCACGCATGCGTAGGATAGATGGCATGATCAATTCACAACATTGATGGAAAATGGCGCTGGCAATGTGGGCGTCGGCGTTTTATTTCCCATTGAAATTGGCGTAGTCGATAACAACTTAGTTTCCACAGCTTGCTTAGGGGCAAGTGCTTTGAGTGTTAACACTGCAACATCGCCCTCCCCATAAGCGCCATCGGTGCCCGCACGCACTACGCTTACAAATACTTTTCCTATGCTCTGATCAATATTGCTGGACAAACTCGTTTTTGCCTCGTTTTGCTTAAAAAACGGACCTTCCGCCACATCTATGACTTGCAAAATAGCAGGATCAAAACCGAGCTGAAAAGGCAAGCTACGCACCCCACCATCCGCTTTCATCTTGAGCGCCAACTTGAATTGTTCACCGACTTTGACCTGGCTTGGCCCACTCCAACTCAAATTAATCATCGACGGTTCAGCATTGGCTTTTTCCTGATTGCTTGCCATGTTGTTGCTATCGTTCACATCGGATTTAGTGCCATCGATTGTATTTCCGCTTGTATTTGCAATTTGCAAAGTCAAAGGCGTGGTGCGTAAAGTGGATTCTGTACCAGACCAGAATTCATTCGATGTCGATTCTGGACGATTAATATTTCGCACCAATCTAGGCGTAATCGACAACACGATTTCTGTTTTTTGGTTATCGTCCTTTTGGCTGGAAAACAACCTTCCCACCCCAGGAATATCGCCCAAACCCGGCACCCTACTCGCTCCGGTACGCTCTTCGTCGCTAATTAACCCTGCCAGCACCTGCGTTTCGCCATCTTTTAAACGCAATACCGTACCAACTGAACGAGATCCAATTTGATAAGCCAAAGAACCACCTGGCGTGCGTACCTGATTGACGATGGAACTCACTTCAAGTCCCACCTTGATCGCCACCTCATCCTGCAAATAAATATTAGGCTCGACATCAAGCTTGATACCCACATCCAAATATTGAACGCTTTCCGAAATCACGCCAGTCGCCGTCGTGGTTGAGGTGGAAACAGGGACTTTGTCGCCAATCATGATTTTGGCTTTTTCCCGATTACGAGCACGTATGCGGGGATTGGCGAGAATATTCACATCGCCAATTTCACGTCGCAAATTGATGACAGGGCTCGTCACCGATGCCTGCAAGCGATCCGAGTTGATGTTTTTTAAATCAGTCAGCGTCGTTGTGCTGGAACTAGAACCGGAAGACGAGAGTGGCGTCAGCGTCAACTGATTGGGCCATTGGACTCCTAATTCGAGTAAGCGAGAACGCTTCACTTCCAACACCTCGACTTCCAGCATTACTTCAGGTTCAACCAGGTCATGCATGGCGATCAGTTTTTCAGCCAAGCGTATCGCCTCAGGCGTATCGCGCATGACGAGGAGATTGAGCTTTTCATCAATAAAAATATCTTTGGTCTTTAACATGCCACGAATCATCGCCAATGTTTGTTTGACGTCTGCATTGGCAAGGTAAAAACCCTTCACCACGAGTTCTTGATAATCCTTTAATTTTTCTGGTGTATTGGGATAAATCAGGATGGTGTTTTGGTTCAAGACTTTTTTCTCTAGCCGATTGGTTTGCAAAATAAGATCAATCGCATCTTCCAGCGTGGCTTGCCGTAAAAAAACCGTGGTACGTAAATCTGTCCGTATATCTTTGTCGAAAATAAAATTCACGCCTGTAGAACGCGCCAATGCTTCAAATACGATTTTGACGTTGGCATCACGAAATTCCAGATTCACTGGTTTTTTTTGATTAGTACGCAAGATGGGCTCGCTCATCTTGTCCTTTGCCTGCGCTTCTTCTATTTGCCGTTTGATGAGTATGGCCTCCGAATTGCTCGGATTTTCTGCCAACACTGGCTTGATGAGCGTGAGCGCCTGCTCTAAGTTGCCTTTTTTGAATACTTCTTGCGCTTGGGTTGTGAATAACTTGTGACGCTTATCACGTACGATCAGCTCCATCCCGCTGGCGACACGATTGTTACCAGGCTCGATTTTTTCGACACGTCGATAAATTGCTTCAGCACTGTCAAATTTACTCGCCAAACGCTCAGCATCAGCCACCGCCAGCAAATGCGCAATCTGCTCGCTACGCCGCGCCAACCAATCGACGCGAAATTGAATGTTGTCAGGATTTTCCTTAGTGGCTTGCTCCAAACTGAACAAACCTTGGTCAATGTCGCCTTTGGCAAGCTGATTCAACCCTTGCTTATGCATGCGCTCACCGGCACAACTAGCTAATAAAAAGAGGACTATCGCCAAATAAAAAATGCGTCTAAAAAAACGTCCAAAACATTCAAACAACATCATGTTATTACTTTCTATTTTTTAAAATTCAAGCGTATCGGGGGTAATCGGCAAAAATTGCTTAATCTTTAATGGCAAATAAAGAATGATCAATTTGCCGTTTTCCACACCCTCCAATCGATAAATATTGTCAAACGTCTCACCCTGTTTCACAGCAAAAAATTGCTCGTCATGCGTCAAATAAAAAACCGAATTTCCAACGTCTTCTTGTAATTTTCCAGCATACACAAATGGTAGAGGCGGCGCTGTTGGCGCGGCAGGCGGCAATGATGCAGTTGGAATCGGTGGCGGCGGGCTGTACCATGATTTAGCGCTAAAAGGATTATTGCCTTCTGCTAGTGCTGTTACCGAAATCGCATGACGTTGTAATTTATTTAATGGCAACCCACGTTGATCATTAGCTTGATTACCACGCTGGTGCTTATCCTCATGTGTCTTTTCGGCAATCACTTTCGTTGGCGTCTTTTCTACCGTATCCACTTTATTTTCAGATTCGCCAGAAACCCAAACCGCAGCACATAAGGTAAGCGCAAGCAGACTGAACAAAACAATATGTTTGTAATTAGATTTGTAATTGAAACGATCACTAAGCATCAGTTTTCACCTAAATACAAACTAAATTTAAGCTGCGCATCGACCATGGTTTCATCGATTTTTTGCCGATTAAACGAAATGCTGTTGAGTGACAAGCTAGGGATAGCTTGTAGCGCCTGAGCAATGAATTTACGTATCTGGACGTAACTCGCTTTAAGCGGCAACACAATATCGTAACGAATCAATTTGCCGCTCTTTTCATGCACCAAACTGTATTCGCCTTGATCCAAATTCAAATTTTGCTGCGCAGCAACGTTATACAGTTTTGCCATCGATTCAGAAGTCGCTTTTTCCGGCGGGAAAAAACGATAAAACTCAGCCAACTGCTCTACCTGATTCAACTCTTTTGCTTTGGGAAAAGGTTGGTTTTTTGTTTGATTTTGTAAATTAGCAATGTCTTGTTGTAACGCTGCGATATGGTTTTGTGCTGGTTGCAGCATCAAAAAATGCAAAGCGCCGCACAATACCAACAAACCAATGGCCAACATGCCCGGCCAGCCGAATGCAACGATTTCATGCTTGATATGCCAAGATAAGCGACGGATGAAATTCCTCATATTCCTGCTCATTGTTTCAATACCGTTTTAGGGACTTTGCTCACCGACTGCGCTGGTGAGGCTAATACTTCTTCCGCCCAATCTGCATCAACAGTAAAACGTACCGGTTTTTGTGGATTTTGTAGTTGTAGTTGATGATTCAAGATGTGCGTCTTGTTAAACAATCCCGAGCTATTCAAGCGTTTTTGATAGGCCAGCATGGCTGCCAGGTTTTTTGCTTCTGCCGTAATCCGCAGCGTATTTTTTTCTCGATCTGGATCTATTGTGATTGCAAGCAAGCTGACTTCTTCATTCATCGTCGTTTCAACTGCGCGAAATAAACCTTCCCATGGCATGGATAAACGGTTGATCACACGATTAGCGAGTTTGAGCTGATTTTGTTGTTCTTGTTGTGCTTGTTGTTCTTGTTGTGCTTGTTGTTCTTGCAATTTTCCCCGCTCCAAAGATTGCGCTGAACCGGATGCGAATACTTGTTTGCGCTGCTTTTTTTGCACCTCTAACAATGTCGTTTGCCATGTTTCCAACTCAGTCATGGATGCAACATACCGTTGCCCTAAACACACTGCCACCGCCATCGCAACGATAAGGAAAACAATCCCCCAGCGATATTGCAAGGGCACTCTAGGCACAAAATCCAGCTTCATTGCACGCATCAGCTCGCTCCATTCAAAAACATAGCAAGCGCATCCGCCTGATTTGCCTGTTTATGGATATCAATCGCCGCAGTCTCACTCAAACCCTGCAATAATTTTTCTCGTTCGATTAAGCGCTCTAATGACGCTTCCAAATGTTCGTCTAATTTAAAGCTGCGTATGCTATGCCAGGCTGAATTTTTATAACAAGCCAACACGCATTGATCCGCTTCGACAACAGCAAACACTCCATCGCCAATAAGACGGTTATGCCATTGATTAAACGCCCGTACAAAATACGGTTGCAACGATGCAAGCCGTAATCCATGTGCTTTCAACAAATCCAACAGTGAACTCAGTAATGCTTTGTCCATCGCACAAGAGATGCTTGCTTGGCCGTAAACCGCAGGCTCAGTTTGGATATCCCAATTTGCTGCCGCATCGCCAAACAAGGTTTCAAAATGAATACGGGATAAAGCGGCGACTTCACTTTTTTTATACACATTGTCCGACCAAGGTATCAGCGCATAACGTACAAATTCATCCGAAACGATCAGGTCAACCTGTCCAACCCGCCCAAGCTGCGCTGCATTGCGCTTGTTTTGCGCTAACCATTGTCCCAAAGTGACTAAAGATGCTTGCCAATCTGCAACGGAAGTGCAACTCACCAACGTGGGTTGTTTTTTGGATTCCACGATTGCAATGTGCGTAGAGCCAAGCGCAATCGTCAAATGCGGCTGCAAAAACTTAGACAACGAAAGTAACACGATTGATTTCCTCCAGCGTGGTTTTACCTTGTGCCACCAAGTCAAGCGCCGCTTCGCGTAAGAAGCGCGTGCCATTTTTTCGTGCTGCTTCTTTAATCGTCCGTATCGGTGCACGGGCGATGATTAATTCGCGTAATTCATCATTGAAATGCAAAATTTCGCCAATCGCATGGCGTCCTTTGTAACCGCTACCACGGCAATGTCCACAACCACGTCCCTTGCAAAATTGCATCGTCGATGCTTGTTCTGATCTGATATGGGAACGCTCCAATTCTTCAGGCAACGGCACATATTGGGTCACACATTGCGGGCAAATCAACCGTACTAAACGCTGCGCCAAAATGCCATTCAAGGCGGAGACAAAACTATAAGTATCCACACCCATATGCAAAAAACGTCCCAATACGTCAAACACATTATTGGCATGCACGCTGGTTAATACCAAATGTCCAGTCAAGGCGGACTGAATCGCAATTTGCGCGGTCTCTGGATCACGGATTTCCCCCACCAAAATCTTGTCCGGATCGTGACGCAAAATCGAACGCAAGCCACGTGCAAAGCTGAGGCCTTTTTTCTCATTGACTGGAATTTGCAAAATGCCAGTCAATTGATATTCAACTGGATCTTCAATGGTGATGATCTTGTCTTGACCATGATTGATTTCAGATAAAGCAGCATACATGGTGGTGGTTTTGCCACTACCAGTCGGCCCGGTCACCAGCAACATGCCATACGGCTCGCTCGCCAAATGGCGGATTTGCGTCAAAACGGTAGGATTAAAACCTAGCAAATCTAAACTTAAACTCAAACTTCGGTTTTGTTCGTTTAAATTATTTAAATTATTGGAATTATTTAGGCCTACTAAATTCCGTTTATCCAAAATCCGTATCACCACATCTTCGCTCACCAGGCTGGGCATGATGGAAACGCGATAATCGATTTCTTGCCCCTTGACCGAAAGTTTGAAACGCCCATCCTGCGGTACCCGTCGCTCCGCAATATCCAATTCAGCCATGACCTTGATGCGGGAAATCACCTGTTCAGCCAACTCCAACCCAGCCACGGTCGCAATGCTGGCAAGCACGCCATCAATCCGATATTTCACTTGCAAACCTTGATGGGTGACTTCCAGATGAATATCGCTGGCGCCAATTTTTAATGCATCGTAAATTGTTGAATTCACCAGCTTGATGACGGGGCTCGTATCACCTGCAATCGAGATCAGGGATAAATCCTCTATGCTGGCTCGCGCCGCCGCATCTTCAGGTGCAGCATGCAAAGCGCCATCAATCGCGCGCAAGCTTTCTTCTTGCAAAGCAAAAAAGGCGGTCAGGTCAGTTTTATGTGTGATGTACCAGGTAATCACCGCATTACTATGACTATTGCTACTATTACTACGACTGGCTATCCAAGCTTGCAGGGGCAAATCGAAAGGATCGGCGATGACACAAACCAGCTGCTCGCCATCCCGTGCCAAAAAACAATCGCGCTGCATCGCATCAGGAAAAGACAGCAAGTCAAACGCTGGACTCAAGCGATACAAACCCTGCATATCCAACACTGCGTAATGCAAGGTTTGCCCCAGGCGACGCATGAAATCAGCAGGCGATGCTTTGATTTGTTCTTCCAATAGTTCAATCAGCTTACGTCCGCTTCCGCTGATAGCAGATTGCGCCCGCGCCTCCTGAATCAAATGTGCAGGAATAGGCGCATCGATTAGATTTTCAGAATTAAAACTCATTGAATGCTACTCGCCAACTCAAAAATAGGAAGATACATCAGCAACACAATCAGCCCAATGATGAGCCCAATCGCAATCATCAATATCGGCTCAAACAAACGGGCAAACCAATCCACCCAGCGGGCCAGCTCATCATCATAAAGTTTAGCGATGCGTTCCATCGCCTGCCCCAAATCGCCAGATCGCTCACCCACAGCCAACAAACGCACCCCGACTTCCGTCGCCAATCCATCATTTGCAAACGCATCCGAAACAGAACGCCCTTCTCGTATGCTGTGCGCAGCTTGATATAAACCCTGGCGTAATGCAGGTTGACGCAGCAAATCGCGCACCATGTCAAGCGCCGTCACGAAAGGAATACCGCCGTTCAGCAACATTGCCAAGGTACGCGTAAACCGCGCCAGCTGATACAAACGCATCTTTTCACCCACAACAGGCAGCGACCACAACGCACGCACCACCATTGCCCGCACGCCAACGCGTGTCAGGCCATACACGGCCACGCCTCCCAGCATCAAACAAGCTATGCCTATCCACACGCCATGCTGACCAACAAACTGTCCCCAATGCATCAATAATTGCGACATCCAGGGCAAATCATGCCCGAGGTCTTCATACACACGACTAAAACGTGGCACCACATACCCCAGCAAAAACATCACCACCAGCAAACCAACTGCAATCAACAAGGCGGGATAAACAGAAGCGGCAACCACCTTATCCCTCACCAAATTCAACTGCTGTTGATAAACCAGATAACGTTGCAAAGCCAAGGTCAAATCACCGGTATGTTCGGAAGTGCGAATGGTAGCGACGTACAAGGAAGGAAAAACGCCCGGCACCGCTTCCAACGCACGAGAAAAAGAAAACCCTTGGCGTAAATGCGAGCCCAACATTTCAAGGATTTTTGTGGTTTCCGCTTGACGCGATTTGCGCGCCAGCAAATCGATGCTCTCAACCAAACTCAGCCCCGCTTCCAGCAAAGCCAGCAATTCCTGGCTAAAAAGCGCAACTGAAAAACGCTGACGCACTTTCAAACCACCTAATTCCAGCGCCCAATGAAACCGCCGACGCATAGAAATCACTCGATACCCCATGCTCTCCGCCTGCTGCCTAGCATCCTCGACATCCGCAGCCACCAGCTGCAACACAGTCACACCTTCGGGCGAGCGATAAGCTTTAAGTTCGTATTGCATGGGTGAAAGAGAGATGGAAAACGAAAGCGAAATAGAAAGCGAAGAATTTTACCAGTTAACAATATCCATATTGTCACCCGTACCACCCGGCTTGCCATCGCGCCCATAAGACAAAATATCGTAATCACCATGCTCACCCGGCTGCTTATAAACATAAGACCGCCCCCAAGGATCCAGCGGCAAGGCTTTCTTCAAATACGGCCCTTGCCACTTAGCCTCCCCTGTCGGTTGCACAACCAAAGCCTCAAGCCCTTGTTCGGTAGAAGGATAATGCCCCGTATCCAAACGCAACGCCTCCAACGCTTTCTCAAACGCATCAATTTGCGCCTGCGCCGCCTTGACCTCAGACTTGCCCACCTGCGCAAAATAACGCGGCGCAACATAACCGGCCAGCAAACCGATGATGAGCATGACGACTAATAATTCAAGTAGGGTAAAGCCACGAGGGAATGAAAGGCGCATGGGGTTCATTAAATTAAATTTTTAATTGGTTAGAGAAGTGCTGCAATCAATTAATTTGCATGATTATTGCATACAAAGCAATATGTTTTTGATATATACTAACGATACATATCAAAGGGAGGCAAAATGTCAACTACCGCCAAATTATTTACTACAGGACGAAGCCAAGCAGTACGGCTTCCGATGGAGTTTCGTTTCTCTGGTAAAGAAGTTTTTATCCGCCGCGACCCCACCACTGGCGAAGTTATATTGTCGACCAAACCCGCCTCGTGGCAGGAGTTTTTTGACCTTGCCGATCGTACCAAAATTCCGTCAGATTTCATGGCAGATCGTGAAGACTTACCAGCACAAGAAAGGAACTTGTTTTGAGTTTCTTCATGCTTGATACCAACATGGCAAGCTATGTCATCAAAGGCAATCCACCTGAAGTTCGCAAACGCCTGGCAACTTTACCGATCAACAGCATTGCAATCTCTGCTGTTACACAAGCCGAACTGCTATACGGATTAGCCCGCAAAGGACATCCAACCGCATTTAGTAATTTAATCAAGGAATTTTTACTTCGCGTGCAAGTGCTGCCTTGGGACAGCAACGCCGCTACGGTGTATGGTAATTTGCGAGCGTCTTGCGCGGCATCTGGCATCACATTAGGCGCGCTCGATATGTTGATTGCAGCACATGCCACCGCAGAAAAAGCCATCCTTGTCACACATGACAAAGCATTTGGCCTTGTGCCTGGGAGAGTTCTTACGATTGAAGATTGGGTGGAGGCTGGGTGAGTATATGCTCCAAACGCTCAGCCGCGCCATCAATAACAATTACTTGTGGCACTCAGGTACCGCCTTTTCATCTTCAGTGCCCCAAGTATTCAGCCAGGTACGAACCTCCTGCCAAGTCAGATGCCGGTCGGTTTCCTTGTAGGCCACCCAAGATGTCAAGGCTTCTTGCTTAAAACTCTCGCGAGCTTCTTCACGCTCAACATACTGCTGGATGGCGGAGCATGATCCAGTGCGGCGAACGGTCATTAACCGGAGTCTATCCCCTCACTTAGCATTCAATGATTTGAGCGCACTTTCCGCAGTCGTATCGGTAAATTTCAAAATCGCATCTTTCACTGGCGCAAACTCCTCCTCTGTCAAATCCTCAAAACGAACCGGCGTTTTAAAATTAGGCAAATGAGTAGCTGGCATACGAAGCAATTGACGCAAAGGATCAGCTCGTGCGATATCTGCTAGCGGATCAAGAGTAAATACGTTCCACTGAAAAGCTGCAACGGCGCTATAACGCGTTATTCCAAAAAAGCTGCGTGTAAACAAGCCAGATGTATCTGCATACCTTTCAGAACAAGGACCACCCGCACATTCAAGAGAAGCCATGACACGTGCCTCTTTGAGGACAATTAATGCCTTTAAGCGCAATCGATCACGCAAACGACGAAACGCCTCTTCTTTGCCCGGCACAACTTGCCAAACATCATCTTTAGCCTGAATCAGATCAGATACATCAGAATAACGAATGCCTTCTGCTTGAAGATCAACAGCCGTAAACCCTGCTTTCTTTACGTTCTGTTGCACAATCTGTTTAACACCGGCATTCAAATCCCACTTGTAAGGAGCATTCTTTGCAAAATTATTAAAAACGGTCGTACCAACATGCGTATGAGCAGGACTGTCACCAATATCAACCAAATAGCCGACACGGTCACCTAATTTAGATTCAATATTCGGCAATTTCGGCGCTGTAGAACACCCCACAAGCAATACAGAAATGATGCATATGAAAAAATGAATATGTTTTTGTAGGTATTTCATTGGTATTTTTGCCTATTCTGAGTAAAAATTTATGTTGTTTATGCAGCAATACAACAAGAAAACGGACTCGACGTCACGCGCTGCATCTTGAAACACGTATTCAAGTTGGCCTGCAACTGGCGATAATCAAAGCCTAAATGATCATGATGAAAAGGCAGTCCAGGCGCGATCTCTTTCACGGGACGTTCTTTGGGCGGCGAGCACAAAGTTGCCAGCAACACATTTTTGATAGAGGCATCAAACGCACCAAAACGGCGCGACATACGGAAAATTCCTTTGTACAACGCAGGCAAGCCAATTTCTATCGGCACACCAATCACCGCATTGCCAGAATCTCGCAACAAGCGCGTAATTTGCGCCATCGCAGCTTTTGTTTCTGCGACTGGAAGGTGCTCAAAAACCTCCAGGCAAAACACAATATCCACTGAATGTTGCGCCACTTCAGTCACATCCGTACAAAAAACAACCTGCTCCAAACCCGCCAAATTCTCTTTAGCCTCCGCCATCAAATAAGGCGTTGGCTCGTAACAAATAATTTTCGCCTGCGGAAACTGCACAGCCAACAATTTGCACAACTCACCATTCCCCGCCCCAAAATCCAATATGCATTGTGGCTGCGGCATGTTTTTTGTAATGCGGGTAGCGACGACTAAGCGGCGTAACTGAAGCCAGCGTTTGATGGGGTTTTTGTCTTTGAAGGTTAGGTCTGAGTAGGACATAAGTAAAAAATATTGAGTTTTAATAAAGAATAGGTTTTTGAATCGGCAAGATTAAAATTAAAAAACTGCGGGTTTTTATATATTTATTCTGCTATTTTTAATGGTGGTTATACTATTGAATATTGGGCTGGTGAACCACTGGCTCAATCTACACGCCTCACTCGTTCGGTGAGTCACAATTGAAAAATACTACTCCACCAACAATAGCGGTAATCGTTCCAAACCAGGCAATGTTAGCACCTAGGTTCACAGCATCTAAGAATGAAGCGACTATCCCACCAATAATTGCCATACTGAAACCAGCCACAGAAATACGCCAACCGATACGCCTTTGAATTGGGAGACGAACTATCACAAATTTATGCACAACAATCAATCCAAAAGCAAGAGCCGGTAGAGCGATATAAAAAATGGTTTTATTAGACATATTTCTTATCTCCTAAGACAAGCGGTAGCCTGCCTACACTGAATGTAACCTGCTCCAGCCCCCACACCAACACCAAAACGTGCAACACCTCGTCCAATTTGCGCTTGACTATCTTGATTGACAGTCAATTGACCACTTCCGAATGCACCATTTCCGCCAAACCATGTAAAGCCTTGTGCAGAAGAAAGTCCTGATGTTGGTAACCCTACTCCAATTGAAGTAGAAATACCGCCAGCAGCAACAATTTGAGGACCACCAACGCCACAAGCTTGGGCATACAAACAAATATCATCCCTTGTAGAGGGCATTGCGATACCAAACTCAGCAGCACCGCCAATAACCCAGGCCCCAATCTGTCCAGATATACCTAGTTGAAGTGTCACAGGATTTTTACTTCCCATTTCATTGAACAAATACCCAAACGCTGCCGTTATGGCACCATTCTCAAACTTTCCGCCACCAATCACAGAAATTGTGCCGCCAGCAACTGTTGCGGCGATACCTCTAGATATGCTACCCCAGCCCACAGTTTGGTTCGACGCAAACTTGCCGGCAACAGCGGAAAATGCACCTACTCCACATCCACCTCCACTCATTTCACCACTGACACAACCAACCAATGCATGTGCCGCGTAACGTTCCAAACTATTTGCACCTAGTGTGCCAGTGCCACCGATGTTACCCGCCCAGCCAAAACCAGCTCCTGTGATTCCGCCAATTAAACCTGCCTTGAGATCACCACCACTTCCAAGAAAACCACCAGTAAACCCACCCACCGCACCACCAACAATGTGAGATGTAGCCGTTATGGAGGCCAGTTGTG
>CAZCIX010000012.1:0-28753 GCA_964498835.1 uncultured Burkholderiaceae bacterium
AGAGCTGAAGCCTTCCAAGCTTATGACGAGGGTTCGATTCCCTTCACCCGCTCCATTTGCGTTGATGTTTTCAATTATTGGCCCTTGTAGCTCAGTGGTAGAGCACTCCCTTGGTAAGGGAGAGGTCACGTGTTCGATCCACGTCAAGGGCACCATGTGGTGTTGAAATTCTGAGGTGTCGGACATTGTCTGGCAATCTTGTAATCGTTAGGAGTTTGTGATGGCAAAGAGCAAGTTTGAGCGGACGAAGCCGCACGTGAATGTGGGTACGATTGGTCACGTTGATCATGGTAAGACGACATTAACGGCGGCGATAGCGACGGTGTTGTCGAAGAAGTTTGGTGGTGAGGCGAAGGCATACGATCAAATTGATGCGGCTCCGGAGGAGAAGGCGCGTGGTATTACAATTAACACGGCGCACGTTGAGTATGAAACAGCAACCCGTCACTATGCGCACGTAGATTGCCCAGGTCACGCGGATTATATTAAAAACATGATTACTGGTGCTGCACAGATGGATGGTGCGATTTTGGTATGTTCCGCTGCGGATGGTCCAATGCCACAAACACGTGAGCACATTTTGTTGGCTCGTCAGGTTGGTGTGCCTTACATCATCGTGTTCTTAAATAAGTGCGATATGGTGGACGATGTTGAGTTGTTAGAGTTGGTTGAGATGGAAGTGCGTGAGTTGCTGTCGAAATATGATTTTCCTGGCGATGATCTCCCCATCATTAAAGGCTCAGCAAAGCAAGCGTTAGAAGGTGATACGGGTGATTTGGGTGAGCAAGCGATCATGCGCTTGGCAGAGGCCTTGGATAGCTATATTCCTACACCGGAACGCGCAGTAGATGGCGCATTCTTGATGCCAGTAGAAGACGTGTTTTCGATTTCGGGTCGTGGTACGGTGGTAACGGGTCGTGTTGAGCGTGGTGTGATTAAAGTTGGCGAGGAAATTGAGATTGTTGGTATTAAAGACACAGTGAAGACAACGTGTACGGGTGTTGAGATGTTCCGTAAGTTGTTGGATCAAGGTCAAGCGGGTGATAACGTTGGTGTGTTGTTACGTGGAACGAAGCGTGAGGATGTTGAGCGTGGTCAAGTATTGTCTAAGCCAGGCTCAATCAAACCACATAGCCACTTTACTGGTGAGATTTACGTGTTGTCGAAAGATGAGGGAGGTCGTCATACTCCATTCTTTAACAACTATCGTCCACAGTTTTATTTCCGTACAACGGATGTGACGGGTTCGATTGAGTTGCCTGCAGATAAAGAGATGGTGATGCCGGGTGATAATGTTTCTATCACGGTCAAGTTGATTAGTCCGATTGCGATGGAAGAGGGCTTGCGTTTCGCGATTCGTGAAGGTGGTCGTACTGTTGGTGCAGGTGTTGTCGCTAAAATTATCGCCTAAAATTTTTAGTTTTTTCGAGGCCAAATTAATTCTATTGAGTTCTTGATAAGAAATTGGCCTCGAATAGTTAATTATCACCGTATATATATTGACTACGGCTCGTTCTTTAAGGAAAATTATGTCAGCTCTTAAGCAAAAAATTCGTATTCGTCTAAAAGCTTTTGATTATAAATTAATTGATCAATCTGCTCTTGAGATTGTCGAAACTGCTAAACGTACCGGAGCAGTTGTTAAGGGGCCTGTTCCTTTGCCAACGCGCATTCAGCATTTTGATGTATTGCGTTCTCCTCATGTCAATAAAACTTCACGCGATCAATTTGAGATTCGTACTCATCAGAGATTAATGGATATTGTCGATCCCACAGATAAAACAGTTGATGCGTTGATGAAATTGGATTTGGCTGCCGGGGTTGATGTAGAAATCAAACTATAAAAATAAATATTTTGGGAAGTAAATTAGGTTTTATTTCCTGAGATATGTTCAATGTTTTCTATTGCGGTGGAGAAGATATCGCGCTATAATTGCCGGCTGCGGTATAGAGTTGTATTTTTTGTATAAATAATCAGCCCTGCCCAATCGTAGGTGGGATGGAGAGAAAAATGTCTAAAAAAATACCCCTTGGCCTTATTGGTCGCAAGGTTGGTATGATGCGAGTTTTTACGGATGATGGAGATTCTATTCCTGTTACCGTACTTGATGTATCAAGCAATCGTGTCGTGCAAATTAAAACGCCTGACTTGGATGGTTATTCTGCTGTTCAGTTGGCGTTTGGTCATCGTCGTGCTTCTCGTGTAACCAAGGCTGCTGCTGGGCATTATGCTAAAGCTGGTGTTGAGGCTGGGATGGTTTTGAAGGAATTTCAAGTTGATGCCCAAAAAGCTGCCGCGATGAACGTCGGTGATGTGGTTTCTGTTGACTTGTTTCAGGCTGGTCAAAAAATTGATGTGCAGGGTATAACAATAGGTAAAGGTTATGCCGGTACCATCAAACGGTATCATTTTTCTTCTGGTCGCGCATCACACGGTAATTCGCGTTCACATAATGTTCCTGGGTCTATCGGTATGGCGCAAGATCCTGGTCGTGTTTTTCCTGGGAAGCGTATGACGGGTCATTTGGGTGATGTCGCTCGTACCGTTCAAAATCTTGAAATTGCGCGTGTCGATGTTGAGCGTCAATTGTTGTTGGTCAAGGGGGCGATTCCTGGCGCGAAAAATGGTCGGGTGTTTGTTTTTCCTGCTGTTAAGGCTAAAGCTGGGAAGGGGGAGTTGGTAAATGGAGCTTAAATTTCTCAATGCTCAAGGTAATGCTGATTCTCATGTTGTGGCCTCTGATGCAGTTTTTGGGCGTGATTATAACGAGGCTTTGATTCATCAAATTATTGTTGCTTATCAGGCAAATGCTCGTAGTGGTAATCGTAAGCAAAAAGATCGTGCCGAAGTTCGTCATACAACTAAAAAACCTTGGCGTCAAAAAGGTACTGGGCGTGCTCGCGCCGGTATGTCGTCCTCTCCATTGTGGCGTGGTGGTGGTCAAATTTTCCCAAATTCTCCAAATGAGAATTTTTCACACAAAGTGAATAAGAAAATGCATCGTGCAGGGATTTGTTCGATTTTTTCTCAGCTTGGTCGTGAAGGACGTCTTGCTGTTGTTGATGAGTTTTCTCTTGATGCGCCTAAGACTAAGCTTTTGTCAGAAAAGTTGAAAGGCATGGGTTTGGATTCTGTATTGCTAATAACTAGCGTTGTTGATGAGAATTTGTTGTTGGCGTCTCGTAATTTGCCACATGTTTTGGTTGTTGAGCCACATCAAGCTGATCCTCTTTCGTTGGTGTTTTACAAAAAAATCTTGATTACCAAGTCAGCCTTGGCTCGAATTGAAGAGGTGTTGGCATGAACGTAATGGCAAAATATAGCGAAGAGCGATTAATGAAGGTTTTATTAGCGCCTGTTATTTCTGAGAAGGCAACGATGGTTGCTGAGAAAAATGAGCAAATTGTTTTTCGTGTTGTTCCTGATGCTACTAAATTGGAAATTAAAGCTGCGGTAGAAATGTTGTTTAAAGTGTCTGTGTCATCGGTTCAAGTGGTTAATAGGCTGGGAAAGCAAAAACGCTCCGGTAGGTTCATTGGTCGTCGGAATCACACCAAGCGCGCGTTTGTTTGTTTGAAACCTGGTCAGGAAATTAATTTCTCTGAAGGGGTTAAATAATGGCGCTTGTTAAAGTGAAGCCAACTTCGCCAGGCCGTCGTGGCATGGTGAAAGTTGTTAATGCTGATTTGTATAAGGGTCGTCCGTTTCCAGGCCTAATTGAAAAAAAATCAAAAAGTGCTGGTCGTAATAATAATGGTCATATCACTACACGTCATGTTGGTGGTGGTCATAAACAACACTATCGTGTCATAGATTTCGTTCGTGCTAAAGATGGTATTGCAGCTAAAGTTGAACGAATTGAATATGATCCTAATCGCACTGCAAATATTGCATTGTTGTGTTATGCCGATGGTGAGCGTCGTTATGTTATTGCAAGTAAAGGTTTGTCTGTTGGTGACCAATTAATGAGTGGTTCTGAAGCACCTATTAAATCTGGTAATTGTTTGCCAATTAGAAATATTCCAGTCGGTACCACAATGCATTGTGTTGAGATATTGCCCGGCAAGGGCGCGCAAATAGCGCGTTCTGCAGGTGCAGCTGTGGTGTTGATGGCTCGTGATGCTACTTATGCTCAGGTGCGTTTGCGTTCGGGTGAAGTGCGTCGTATACATGTCGAATGTCGTGCCACCGTTGGTGAAATTGGTAATGGTGAGCACAACTTGCGCAAGATTGGTAAGGCTGGTGCTATGCGCTGGCGCGGTGTGCGTCCTACGGTTCGTGGTGTGGTGATGAATCCTGTTGATCATCCCCATGGTGGTGGTGAAGGTAAAACTGCTGCTGGTCGTCATCCAGTATCTCCATGGGGGCAACAGACCAAGGGCAAAAAGACGCGTCGGAATAAGCGTACGACTTCAATGATCGTCTCACGTCGTGGTAAGAAATAAGGATAATACATGACACGTTCACTAAAAAAAGGGCCGTTTTGTGATGCCCATTTGATAAAAAAAGTTGAGTCTGCTCAAGCAACTAAGGATAAAAAACCAATTAAAACATGGTCACGTCGTTCTACCATAATGCCGGATTTTATTGGCTTAACCATAGCTGTGCATAATGGTAAATTGCATGTTCCGGTTTATATCTCTGAAAATATGGTTGGTCATAAGCTGGGTGAATTTGCTTTGACTCGTACCTTTAAAGGTCATGCTGCTGATCGAAAGGCTAAGAAATAAGGTCTGATGATGGAAACTAAAGCAATTCTTCGTGGTGTGCACTTGTCGGCTCAAAAGGGTCGTCTAGTTGCTGATCAGATTCGTGGTAAGCAAGTTAATCAAGCTCTGAATATTTTAAATTTTAGTCCTAAAAAAGGTGCTGCAATTATTAAGCATGTATTAGAGTCGGCGATTGCTAATGCTGAGCATAATGATGGTGCCGATATTGATGAGTTAAAAATTACAACTATTTATGTTGAAAAAGGTGCGGTCTTAAAGCGTTTTACAGCACGAGCTAAGGGTCGTGGAGATCGTATATCTAAGCAATCTTGTCACATTTATGTGACTGTTGGTAATTAAGGGGCGCGTGATGGGGCAGAAAATACATCCAACTGGTTTTCGTCTTGCGGTTACTCGTAATTGGGCGTCGCGCTGGTATGCAAGTAATAGCAACTTCTCGACGATGCTTAATGAGGATTTAAAAGCACGTGTATACCTTAAGAAAAAACTAAAAAGTGCATCAGTGGGACGTATCGTTATTGAGCGTCCGGCAAAAAATGCTCGATTTACTATCTATAGTTCGCGTCCTGGTGTGGTGATTGGGAAAAAAGGCGAAGATATAGAAGTGTTGAAGGCTGATTTGACTAAAATAATGGGCGTCCCTGTCCACGTTAATATTGAGGAAATTCGTAAGCCTGAAATTGATGCGCAATTGATTGCTGATTCTATTTCTCAGCAGTTAGAAAAGCGCATCATGTTTCGGCGTGCTATGAAACGTGCAATGCAAAATGCAATTAGGCTCGGTGCAAAAGGTATTAAGATTATGTCATCTGGTCGTTTAAATGGCATTGAAATTGCGCGTAAAGAATGGTACCGCGAAGGTCGTGTTCCTCTCCATACGTTACGTGCAGATGTCGATTATGGCACTAGCGAGGCGCAAACGACGTATGGGATTATTGGTGTTAAAGTTTGGGTTTATAAAGGTGATTCTTTACTCAATGCGGATGTGCCAGCGTTAGATGTTTCGGCTGATGATGATAAAAAACGTCGTGGTGCGCGTCGCGATGATGCTAGACCTACTTCCACTCGTCCTCGTTCGAAAAAAGTAGATAATCAAATTGTCAGTCCTGTTTCCGCACCTAATGCGTTTAATAATGCTGTTAAGCGTGTTCGAGTTAAAAAATCAGATGCCGCTAGTGCTGATGGTTTGGTAATTGGATTGCCTGAAAAGGCAGGAGAATAATCATGTTGCAACCAGCACGTAGAAAATATCGTAAAGAACAAAAAGGTCGTAATACAGGGATTTCTCATTCTCGTGGAACTTCTGTATCTTTCGGTGAGTTTGGTTTAAAGGCCGTTGGTCGTGGCCGTATTACTGCTCGCCAAATTGAAGCTGCGCGTCGTGCAATGACGCGGCACATAAAACGTGGTGGGAGAATTTGGATACGTATTTTTCCGGATAAGCCTATTTCACAAAAACCTGCAGAAGTTCGTATGGGAAATGGCAAAGGTAGTCCAGAGTACTATGTTGCTGAAATTCAGCCGGGAAAAGTGTTGTATGAAATGGATGGCGTTGATGAAGCGTTGGCAAGGGAGGCATTCCGTTTGGCTGCAGCTAAATTGCCATTGTTAACAACGTTTGTTGTTCGCCAGATTGGTCAATAAAGGGAGAGCTATGAATATATCTGAACTCCGTGGTAAAGATCAAAAAACTCTGAATAAAGAGTTAAGTGAATTGCTGAAGGCCCAATTTGGTCTACGTATGCAGATTGCCACGCAGCAATTAAGTAACACTTCGCAGTTAAAAAAAGTACGTCGTGATATTGCACGTATCAAGACAGTGATAAATCTGAAGGACGGGAAATGATGAACAATCAAGTAAAAGAGCCATTAAAGCGGACCTTGGTTGGTAAAGTGGTTTCCGATAAAATGGACAAAACTGTTACTGTTTTAATAGAGCGTCATGTTAGGCACCCTTTGTATGGGAAAATTATTATGCGTTCGAGCAAGTATCATGTTCATGATGAAACCAACCAGATCAAATCTGGTGATCTGGTAGAAATTCAAGAGAGTCGTCCAATTTCAAAAACAAAAGCGTGGACAGTAACTCGTTTGATTCAAGTTGCGCAAATAGTTTAATAATTATTGCAGTTGTAAAATTTTAATGTTATAATTTTGAACTTGGATGTTGTTTTAATGTAGTTTTGGGTTTGTCAGCCCAATCAGCTCATGAGATTTGTGGGGCTGGCGGGACCAAGACTGACCGTAAGTCCGCATGGTGCGGATCTGGCGGCTTAAGTTGGGGAAAAATAATATGATTCAAACTGAAAGCCGGCTTGAAGTTGCCGACAATACTGGCGCGAAAGAAGTTTTGTGCATTAAAGTGTTGGGTGGCTCTAAGCGTCGTTATGCTGGGATTGGCGATATTATTAAGGTTGCTGTCAAGGTGGCTGTGCCTCGTGGTCGTGTTAAAAAAGGTGAGATTTATAACGCAGTTGTTGTGCGCACCGCCAAAGGTGTTCGTCGTCAAGACGGTTCTTTGGTAAAGTTTGATGGTAATGCTGCCGTGTTGTTAAATGCCAAACTTGAACCAATAGGAACGCGCATTTTTGGCCCGGTTACTAGAGAGTTGCGAACAGAGCGTTTCATGAAAATTGTGTCGCTTGCGCCAGAAGTTTTGTAGGGGGGGGGATGAATAAAATTCAAAAAGGCGATGAAGTTATTGTTCTGACTGGAAAAGATAAAGGCAGGCGTGGTACTGTGGAGCAGTCTGTGAATGCTGATTTTGTGGTTGTGACTGGTATCGGTGTTGCTAAAAAAGCAGTGAAATCTAATCCTGCAATTAATGTGGTTGGCGGCATTATTGATAAATTAATGCCAATTCATGTCTCTAATGTTGCGCTTTTTAATGTTGAGACTGGTAAGGCAGATCGTGTTGGTTTTAAGGTTGTGGATGGTAAAAAAGTCCGTATCTTTAAATCTAACGGTGAAGTTGTTAAGGTTTGATAAATCATGACTCGTCTTCAGAATTTTTATAAAGAAAAAGTCATTGTTGATTTGATTTCTAAGTTTTCTTATGAATCATCAATGGAGGTTCCTCGTCTTGTTAAGATTACCCTTAATATGGGATTGTCTGAGGCGGTTTCGGATAAAAAAATTATTGAGCATGCAGTGGGCGATTTGACCAAGATTGCCGGTCAAAAGCCTGTTGTGACAAAAGCACGTAAAGCGATCGCTGGATTTAAAATTCGCGAAGGATATCCAATTGGTTGTATGGTGACTCTGCGTGGTGCTCGTATGTATGAGTTTTTAGATCGTCTAATTACGGTTGCTTTGCCGCGTGTGCGTGATTTTCGTGGTGTCTCTGGTCGCTCTTTTGATGGTCGTGGTAATTATAATATCGGCGTTAAAGAGCAGATTATTTTTCCAGAAATCGAGTATGACAAAATAGATGCGTTGCGTGGTATGAATATTAGTATCACGACAACAGCAAAGACCGACGATGAGGCAAAAGCACTCCTCGCCGCATTTAAATTTCCGTTCAAAAGCTGAGGTCGCCATGGCAAAATTGGCACTGATTAACCGTGAACAAAAGCGCGCAGACTTGGTAAAAAAATATGCCGTTAAGCGTGCTGAGTTGAAAGCTATTATTGATGATCAGTCTAAGTCTGAAGAGGAGCACTATTATGCTCGTCTCAAGCTTCAGGCTTTGCCGCGAAACGCAAATCCAACGCGTCAGCGTAATAGGTGTGCACTCACCGGTCGTCCTCGAGGTACTTTCCGTAAATTCGGTTTGGGCCGCACTAAGCTCCGTGAAATAGCCATGCGTGGTGAAATTCCCGGTATGACAAAAGCAAGCTGGTAATGGGAGATATGCAATGAGTATGAGCGATCCTATCGCCGATATGTTAACTCGTATACGTAATGCCCAAGGGGTGCAAAAAACTACAGTGGTAATGCCATCTTCAAAAATAAAGGTTGCTATTGCTGATGTTTTAAAAAACGAAGGTTACATTGAAGATTTTATGGTTGTAACGGTGGCTGATAAAGCAGAGCTTAAAATTGCTTTGAAATATTATGTTGGTCGCCCTGTTATTGAGCGTTTGGAACGTGTATCTCGTCCTGGATTGCGTATATATAAGGGAAAAGATGAGATTCCAAGCGTTATGAATGGTTTGGGTGTGGCAATTGTTTCCACTCCTAAAGGTGTCATGACAGATCGCAAAGCACGCGCAACCGGTGTCGGTGGCGAAGTTATTTGCTACGTCGCCTAAGGAGTGGAAAATGTCTCGAGTAGCTAAAATGCCAATAGCATTGCCAGCCGGTGCTGAAGTTGTGATTACATCAATTTTAATTACAATCAAAGGTCCATTAGGTTCTCTTAGCCAACAGTTGAGCGATTTGGTTAAGATTGAAAATAATAGTGGGGTTTTGAGTTTTGTTGCGGCAGATGATAGTCGTGAAGCAAATGCAATGTCAGGTACTCTTCGTGCATTAGTTAGTAATATGGTGACTGGTGTGACGAAAGGCTTTGAAAGAAAACTCACTTTGGTTGGTGTTGGGTATAAAGCGCAAGTCCAAGGGGATAAGTTGAATTTATCTCTTGGTTTTTCCCACCCGATAGTTCATCAAATGCCTGAAGGTGTGAAGTGTGATGTGGTAACACCAACAGAAATTTTGATCAAAGGAATTAATAAGCAAAAGGTGGGGCAAGTTGCTGCTGAGGTTCGTGCTTACCGTAAACCAGAGCCGTATAAAGGTAAAGGTGTTCGTTATTCCGACGAAGTGGTAAGAATTAAAGAAACTAAGAAGAAGTAATAAGGGCTGCTGATTATGGATAAAAAACAATCACGATTGCGTCGAGGACGTCAAACTCGTGCAAAAATCGCTGAATTAAGGGTGAATCGCCTTTGCGTCCATCGCACTAATTTGCATATTTATGCAAATTTGATCAGTCCAGATTCGAAAATTCTCGTTTCTGCCTCGACCTTAGAAGCTGATATTGGGCTCGAACTGGTAGCTAAGTCTGGTAAAGGTGGAAATGTTGCGGCTGCTTCATTGGTTGGTAAGCGGGTTGCTGAAAAAGCGTTGAAGGCTGGAATAGTCGAAGTTGCATTCGATCGTTCTGGGTTTCGTTACCACGGTCGAGTGAAGGCGTTGGCTGAAGCCGCGCGTGAAGCTGGTTTGAAGTTTTGAGAAAGAATTGTCATGGCAAAGATGCAAGCAAAAACGCAAGGTGACAAGCCAGATGATGGCCTGCGCGAAAAAATGATTGCGATTAATAGGGTAACTAAAGTTGTAAAAGGTGGTCGTATTATGGGTTTTGCCGCCTTGACTGTTGTTGGTGATGGTGATGGTCGTATCGGTATGGGCAAAGGTAAGTCAAAAGAAGTGCCAGTAGCTGTACAAAAAGCGATGGAAGAGGCTCGTCGTAACATGCTTAAAGTTTCTTTGAAGAATGGTACTTTGCAGCATACTATTATTGGAAAGCATGGTGCTTCGCAAGTTTTGATGAGTCCAGCAAAAAAAGGTGCCGGTGTGATTGCTGGTGGTGCTATGCGGGCTATATTTGAGGTTATGGGTGTTACGGATGTGGTGGCAAAGTCTACAGGTTCTAGCAATCCTTATAATATGGTTCGTGCGACTTTAAATGGTTTGTCAAAGATGAGCGCGCCTTCTGAAATTGCGGCGAAGCGTGGAAAATCTGTTGAAGAAATTTTTGGTTAGGGTGGAAGATGGCAAGCACAGTTAAAGTTACGTTGGTTAAAAGTTTAATAGGTACACGTGTAGCGCATCGTGCGACTGTTAAGGGGCTTGGTTTGCGTCGCATTAATTCGGTTTCTGAGTTGCAAGATACAGCTTCAGTGCGTGGTATGATCAACAAAGTGTCTTATCTCGTAAAAGTGATTGCGTAAGCCTGCTGTTTAGTAATGGAGTAAATATGGAATTAAATACAATTCAACCAGCAGTTGGTGCTAAGCATGCAAGACGTCGTGTTGGCCGTGGTATAGGTTCTGGTCTTGGAAAAACAGCTGGTCGTGGTCACAAGGGACAAAAATCTCGTTCAGGTGGCTTTCATAAAGTTGGTTTTGAAGGTGGTCAGATGCCTATGCAGCGTAGACTTCCAAAGCGTGGTTTTAAGTCTCTTGCTGCTACGTTTAAAGCAGAGGTGCGCTTATCTGATTTAGAAAAATTGCCGGTTAGTGAAATTGATATTGTTTCTTTGAAGCAGGCGGGTATTTTGTCTGTTTTGGAAAAAAATGTGCGCATTATTTTATCTGGTGCTATTACTAAAAAATTAACGCTAAAGGGATTGGCGGTTACAAAAGGCGCAAAGAATGCGATAGAGGCGCTGGGTGGTTCAGTTGCTTAAATTGATTGCCTTGAGTGGTTTAATCGGAGTATCAATTGGTAATTAACTCAAAATTGTCAAAAAAATCTGCTGCCGGTTTTCCTTGGGGGCGTTTGTGGTTCTTGTTGTTTGCATTGATAGTCTATCGTGTCGGTGCTCATATTCCCGTTCCAGGAATTGATCCGGCACAGCTTTCCAGTTTATTTAAGCAAAACCAAAGCGGTATATTGGGAATGTTCAATATGTTTTCTGGGGGGGCGTTGTCCCGCTTTACAGTTTTTGCCCTTGGGATTATGCCCTATATTTCAGCTTCGATTATTATGCAATTGGCATCAATTGTGTCTCCAAAAATGGAGGCCATGAAGAAAGAGGGTGAATCAGGTCGTAGAAAGATTACTCAGTATACTCGTTATGGAACTTTAGTTTTGGCTTTGTTTCAGGCGTTAGGGATTGCAATTGCGTTAGAATCTCAGGCTGGATTGGTTATAGATCCAGGTTTGTCTTTTCGTTTTGTCACAGTAGTGACGTTGTTAACTGGAACAATGTTTTTAATGTGGCTTGGTGAACAAATTACTGAGCGAGGTCTTGGTAATGGGATATCTATTATTATATTTTCAGGGATTGTTGCTGGATTGCCGGGTGCATTAGCTGGTTTGTTTGAGTTGATTAGGACCGGATCTATGAGTACTTTTTCTGCAATCATTATATGTTTGCTTATTGCCTTGGTAACTCTTTTTGTTGTGTTTGTTGAGCGTGGGCAAAGAAAAATTTTAGTTAATTATGCTAAGCGTCAGGTTGGTAATAAAATATATGGTGGTCAAAGTAGTCATCTTCCATTAAAGTTAAACATGGCTGGTGTGATTCCCCCCATTTTTGCTTCTTCGATTATTTTATTTCCTGCAACGATCACTAGTTGGTTTACTTCAGGTGTTAACTCAGATAATGTCTTAGTACGTTTTCTAAAGGATTTGGCTGCTTCGTTGGCGCCAGGTGAGCCTGTCCATGCTTTGTTGTATGCAGTTGCTATTGTATTTTTTTGTTTTTTTTATACTGCATTAGTTTTTAATAGTAAAGAAACAGCAGATAATCTGAAAAAAAGTGGTGCTTTTGTTCCTGGTATTCGACCTGGTGATCAAACAGCGCGCTATATAGATAAAATACTGATGCGTTTAACATTAACTGGCGCAATTTATATAACTTTGGTTTGTTTATTGCCTGAATTTTTGATAGCTAAGTGGAAAGTGCCTTTTTATTTTGGTGGTACTTCTTTGTTAATTATTGTGGTTGTGACAATGGATTTCATGGCGCAGATCCAAAATTATGTTATGTCACAGAAATACGAGTCGTTGCTTCGTAAGGCTAATTTTAAAGCTGTAATTCCTGCGCGGTAAGACTTAAAGAAAATAATAAATCGAATGGCAAAAGACGATGTTATCCAAATGCAGGGAGAGATTTTAGAAAATCTTCCAAATGCAACGTTTCGAGTAAAGTTAGAGAATGGCCATACAGTACTTGGTCATATTTCTGGTAAAATGCGCATGAATTATATTCGTATTCTTCCAGGTGATAAGGTGACGGTTGAGTTGACGCCTTATGATCTGACTCGTGCTCGGATAGTGTTTCGTACCAAGTAATCTATCTAGTGTAGATTAATAATTATGAAGTGAAAGAAAGAGAAGATAATGAAAGTTCTCGCATCAGTTAAACGAATTTGTCGTAACTGTAAAATTATTAAGCGCAAAGGCGTGGTTCGTGTGATATGCGTAGAAGCACGTCATAAACAGCGTCAAGGTTAATTTAACGTTATTTAATGGGGAATAACGAATGGCACGTATCGCAGGGGTAAATATCCCAAATCATCAACATACTGTTATCGGTTTAACCGCTATTTACGGTATTGGTCGTCCAAGAGCACAAAAAATTTGTGCTGAAACGGGTGTTTTGTCTACTAAAAAAATTAAGGATTTAGACGATAGCGAGTTGGAAAAGCTGCGTGATGAAGTCGCTAAGTTTATCGTTGAAGGTGATTTGCGCCGTGAAGTTTCAATGAGTATTAAACGTTTGATGGACTTGGGGTGTTATCGTGGTATGCGTCATCGCAAAGGTTTGCCTTGCCGTGGACAACGCACTCGCACTAATGCGCGTACCCGTAAGGGACCTCGTAAAGCTGCGCAATCACTTAAAAAATAATGCAAAAATGATTTATTCATTATTGTAATTTGGGAAATTATTATGGCAAAAGCACAAAACAACTCAGCGTCAGCGCGTGTGCGTAAAAAAGTTAAGAAAAATGTGGCTGAGGGTATAGCACATATTCATGCATCTTTTAATAATACGATTGTTACGATTACTGATCGTCAGGGTAATGCACTTTCATGGGCAACTTCGGGTGGTGCGGGTTTTAAAGGCTCGCGTAAGTCAACACCTTTCGCAGCTCAAGTGGCGGCAGAGGCTGCTGGGAAAGTTGCGGTTGAATGTGGTGTTAAAAATTTGGAAGTTCGTATAAAAGGTCCAGGTCCTGGTCGTGAATCAGCTGTGCGTGCATTAAATAGTCTCGGTATAAAAATTGCACAAATCCAAGATGTTACGCCGGTTCCTCATAATGGTTGCCGCCCACCAAAGCGTCGCCGTATCTAATATTTTTTATTTCACTTTTTGTGACTTTTATTGCCCGCCAAAAAACTTGGCGGGTTTTTGTTCTGAAGACCACTGTCTATTTGTAGATTTTTAATGAATCAGACTAGCATTTAATAAGTTCTTCACATTGTTGTATGTAATTTACTTATTGAGATGTAATTTTAATTAAAAGGGATTATTGTGGCACGTTATATTGGACCAAAAGCAAAACTTTCTCGTCGTGAAGGTACTGATTTATTTTTGAAGAGCGCACGTCGCTCACTTGACTCTAAGTGCAAGCTTGATGTAAAGCCTGGGCAGCATGGCGTGAAGTCAGGTGCTCGTACTTCTGACTATGGTAATCAGTTGCGCGAAAAACAAAAAGTAAAGCGTATGTACGGTATTTTGGAGCGCCAATTTCGTCGTTATTTTGCAGAGGCAGATCGTCGTAAAGGTAATACTGGTGAGAATTTGTTGAAATTGTTGGAATCTCGCCTTGATAACGTAGTGTATCGAATGGGTTTTGGTTCTACTCGTGCTGAAGGACGTCAATTAGTAAGCCACAAAGCATTTACGGTTAATTCAGTTGTTGTGAATATCGCTTCTTATCAAGTTAAGCCTGGTGACGTAATTGCTGTACGTGAAAAATCTAAGAAACAAGTTCGTATCGTTGAAGCGCTCTCGTTAGCAGAGCAAGTTGGTATGGCTTCTTGGGTTGCTGTCGATAGCAAAAAAATGGAGGGTACGTTTAAATCCATGCCAGATCGTTCGGAATTTGCTAATGACATTAATGAATCTTTGATCGTTGAGTTGTATTCACGTTAATTCTAATTTTGGTTCATCTTAAGTTGCAGATGAATGTGTTTTTATAATGGCATCAGCCTTATCGGTGTAATGAGCCGAGGGTATTGAAGAGGACCTCATGCAAAATAGTTTGTTGAAACCCCGTATTATTGATGTTGAAATTCTTGCTGCTGGTCATGCAAAGATTACTATGGAACCATTTGAGCGTGGTTATGGTCATACTTTAGGAAATGCTTTGCGTCGTGTCTTGCTTTCTTCCATGGTTGGCTATGCTCCTACAGAGGTGACCATTGCAGGTGTTGTGCATGAGTATTCTTCACTAGATGGTGTGCAAGAAGATGTTGTTGATTTGTTGTTGAATCTAAAAGGTGTAGTGTTTAAAATTCATAACCGTGATGCAGTCACTCTTACTTTGAAAAAAGAAGGTGAAGGTAAGGTCTTGGCTTCTGATATCGATTTACCACATGATGTTGAATTAATTAATCCGGATCATGTTATTGCCAATCTTACATCTGGTGGTAAGTTGGATATGCAGATTAAGGTTGAAAAAGGTCGTGGTTATGTGCCTGGTAATGTGCGTCGTTTGACAGAAGATATAAACAAGACAATCGGGCGTATTATTCTTGATGCTTCATTTTCTCCAGTGCGTCGTGTCTCTTACTTTGTTGAATCTGCGCGTGTTGAGCAACGTACTGATCTTGATAAATTGGTCATTAATATTGAAACAAATGGCGTAATTTCTCCAGAAGAAGCGATACGCCAATCAGCACGTGTGTTGGTTGATCAGTTAAACGTATTTGCTGCATTGGAAGGCACAGAATCTGCTACAGAAGCGCCATCGCGCGCGCCAGTTGTTGATCCGATTCTGTTGCGTCCTGTTGATGATTTGGAACTGACTGTACGCTCTGCTAATTGCTTGAAAGCCGAAAATATTTATTACATTGGCGATTTGATTCAACGTACTGAAAATGAGCTGCTCAAAACACCTAATTTAGGACGTAAATCATTAAATGAAATCAAAGAGGTTTTGGCATCACGTGGTTTGAATTTAGGTATGAAGCTCGATAACTGGCCACCAGCTGGTTTGGAAAAATAATCGCAGTTATATTATTATGCTGGGTGCATTGTTTTGTGTGTTCAGCGGTTTTTATGTGAAATAAACAATACCGGCCCGCAGTACGTTTCTACTTATAAGAAATAGTAGATAGTATTGATAGAAGAGCTGGATTTATTAATATTTAAAGGACTTATTATGCGCCATCGTCACGGTTTACGTAAACTTAATCGTACTTCTTCACATCGTCTTGCTATGTTACGCAATATGACGGTTTCTTTATTGCGCCATGAAGCAATAAAGACCACCTTGCCAAAAGCTAAAGAATTACGTCGTGTAATCGAGCCGATTTTGACATTGGGTAAGACTGATTCATTGGCTAACAAGCGTTTGGCATTCAACCGTTTGCGTGATCGTGAAATGGTTTTGAAATTGTTCAATGAGTTAGGGCCGCGTTATGCTAACCGCAATGGTGGTTACCTACGTATTTTGAAAATGGGTTTCCGTGTTGGTGATAATGCTCCTATGGCTTATGTTGAACTGTTAGATCGTCCTGAAATTTCTGATGAAGCCGCCGTGGTGGTTGCAGAGTAGTTTTGACAATATAGGTAATATTATTGTTGCGAATAAGAGAAGCCAGGTTAGCCTGGCTTTTTTATTTGCAGAGTAAAACGTAAAAAATAGGAAATTGCCATGTTTTACAATATTTTCTTCAGTTTGATGCTGATGTTTGCTGCATTGACTTCGTTTGCACAATCGCAAGATGATTTTTTAGCACCTGATGTTGCTTTCCGATTTTCTGCAAAAATGTTGGATAACAAGATAGTTTCCGTTCGTTATGATATTGCTCCTGGATATTACATGTATCGTGAACGTTTTAAATTTAGCGTTGATGGTGCTAAATTAGGCACGCCAGTTTTTCCAGAAGGGCAAATCAAGTTTGATGAGAATTTCCAAAAGAACGTTGAAATTTATCATGATGCAGTGACGTTTTCCTTGCCAATTGAGTTGACTGCCTCTGTTTCGAATGTAGTTTTACATGCCATAGGGCAGGGGTGTGCGGAAAAAGGCTTGTGTTATCCGCCGATGAATTCGGTCATGGAATTGAAGACTAAGAATGCTAGCCTGGCCCCGCAAAATGGTATTGCGTTGGCACACAAAAATAAAGTCGCGCCGTTGTTCTCTTCCTCAAAAGTTGTTTCTTCTTATATTAGTGTTGAACAAAAAACATCGCATGCCATTCCCGAAATATCTCCGGTTTCTCAAATTTCAGAATCCTCTCAGAGTTTTCAAGCAGTTCAAGCACCTCAGACATCTCAAACGTCGCAAATGCCTGAGTCTGAATTGAGCAAAATTGCCCGTACGCTTCAAAGCCGACAGCTGCACTTGATTTTGCCCTGGTTTTTATTATTGGGTTTAGGTTTGTCATTAACACCGTGTTTGTTGCCTATGGTGCCGATTTTGTCTTCGATTATCGTGGGTGAAGGGGCTACGACAAGTCGTTCACGTGCGTTTGGTTTGTCTGTGGCGTATTCGCTGGGCATGGCATTGGTGTATACCTGCTTGGGGATTGCCGCTGGTTTGCTTGGAACGGGATTATCGGCCGCGTTGCAAAATCCATGGGTGTTGGGGATGTTTGCAATTGTGATGGTCGGACTGTCTTTATCAATGTTTGGTGTGTATCAATTACAACTTCCATCTGTACTGCAAACGAAATTAATGCGTAGCGCAAAACGGCAATCGGCTGGCAAGTTGTTCGGTGTTTTTGCAATGGGAGCGATTTCATCATTGATCGTTGGCCCTTGTGTTGCCGCTCCTTTGGCTGGCACATTGATTTATATTGGACAGACGCGGGATATTCTGATTGGTGGTAGTGCCTTATTCGCCATGGCGATTGGTATGAGTGTACCTTTGTTATTGGTAGGACTTTCTGCAGGATCGTTATTGCCGCGTGCTGGTGTGTGGATGGGGAAGGTAAAACAATTTTTTGGCATTTTAATGTTGGGCATGGCGCTATGGTTGCTTTCATCCGTATTCCCGATATGGTTGCAAATGCTGGCGTGGGCAAGTTTGGGATTGGGGTATGGTTTTGTCTTATTGCATGATCGTGCTTTGATTGCTAAAGGTATGGGAGTGATATTGGTGATATTAGGTGTGTTGGAAGGTGCCAGCATGGCGACTGGTGGGCGTGATGTTTGGGCGCCTTTAGGTGTTAAGCAGGAACACACTGTTAAATTCACTCGTATCAAATCGAGCGCCGAACTTGATGCTGCTCTTGCGCAGGCAAAACTGCAGGGAAAAATAGCAGCGTTCGATTTTTATGCTGATTGGTGCGTATCTTGCAAAGAAATGGAAAGATTCACTTTTACTGATACGGGTGTGAAGTCTCAATTGGCCAATTTCGTTTTGTTGCAGGTCGATGTCACGGCGAATAATTATGATGATCAGGTGCTTTTGAAGCGTTTTGGTTTGTTTGGCCCACCAGCGCTTATTTTCTTTGATAAGCAGGGTAATGAAATTCAAAACGCACGTGTCATAGGCTATCAATCGGTAGAAAAATTCTCAAAGACATTATCACAACTATAATTTTTGCATTTTTAGTTCTGATATGCCCAAATTTAATGTTTCGCTGGTCTGGTTTCGCCGCGATTTACGTGATGTGGATCATGCGGCGCTTTATCATGCTTTAAAGCAAAGCCGGCAGGTCTTTTGCGTCTTCATTTTTGATCAAGCCATTTTGCAACCATTGTTAGATTGTGGTTTGCAAGCGGATCGTCGAGTGGAATTCATTCACTCTAGTTTGATTGAGTTAAATGCTTCTTTGCGTGCGATGGGTGGTGGTTTGATTGTGCGACATGGATGGGCGGAGTCTGAGATTCCTCGTTTGGCAGCTGAATATGGTGCCGAAGCAGTATTTGCTAATCACGATTTTGAGCCGCACGCAATCTTGCGTGATCAACAGGTGTGTGCGACATTGCAGCAAGAAGGGAGGAATTTCTTTTCCTTTAAAGATCATGTCATTTTTGAAAAAGATGAGATTCTCACTTTGTCTCAGCAAGCATTTTCAGTATTCACACCTTACAAAAATGCCTGGCTCAAAAAATTGTATGCCAGGAGTGATGATTTTTACTGGCAACCTTATCCAGTCCATGCCTATTCTTCTCGCTTGGCATTTGTTCCTGTTTGCCCGATTCCTTCATTAATCGAACTTGGATTTGAGAAAACAAATTTAGGTGCTCTCAACATTGCAACGGGCATGTCTGGTGCACAAAAGTTGTTGCAAGATTTTTTGCCGCGCATGGGGCGGTATGACACAACACGTGATTTTCCATCAGTCAAAGGCCCCTCTTATTTATCCTTTCATTTACGTTTTGGCACGGTATCGATTCGTGCCTTGGTCGGTCATGCTGTTGCGGCAATAAGATATGGAGCAGGTAGTAGTGGCGCGGCGGTATGGTTATCCGAGTTAATCTGGCGTGATTTCTATTTCATGATTTTGTATCACCATCCACATGTGGTGGGGCGTTCCTTCAAACCTGAGTACGATGCGATTCAATGGGAAACTGGGGATGTCGCCTCGCAACTTTTTCAAGCATGGTGTAACGGTCAGACTGGATATCCTTTGGTGGATGCAGCGATGCAGCAATTAAACCAAACGGGTTATATGCACAATCGCTTGCGTATGGTGACGGCTTCCTTTTTAACAAAAGATTTGGGTATTGATTGGCGTTGGGGCGAGCGTTATTTTGCGCAGCGTTTGAATGATTTTGATTTGGCGGCGAATAATGGCGGTTGGCAGTGGGCAGCTTCGACAGGTTGCGATGCGCAGCCGTATTTTCGTATCTTCAATCCGGTGACGCAGTCTGAAAAATTTGATCCTAGCGGTGCATTTATTAAGCGTTATTTGCCCCAATTGGCTAAGTTGGATCAGCGAGATATTCATACGCCATGGTTGCTGGATAAAACGATGTTGGCATCAGCTGGCGTGACGCTGGGTGGGAATTATCCTTTACCCATCGTGCAACACGATGTTGCGAGAAAACAGACTTTGGAGCGATACGCTGTCGTTAAAAAGTCTTCATAAGACACATCATTAAGTATAAACATGAATTTTTCTTCGTTTAGCCCCTCCATTTTTATGCGGCAGATTTGCTTTGATCGCTGCATCGACAGGCATCTTGTATCTTTTGATGTCTCCAATTAAGACGCTGCTGTTGTATAACAGGTTAGATCACATCACCATCATTACTGCTGGTGCAATGTGATCGCTGATCTAGTAATGATGGGCAGGTTGTGTTAAGTCTGCTGTTACTTGTAAAGTAAAAACAGACTTATCTCCAACCTATCTATGGTTCTGATTTTGAATCAGGAGAGGTGGGGTTTGGATCAGGAATGATAATAGGTGCATTCTTCCTTGGTGTGCGTGATCCATGTGACTGGCGCAGATGGCGAGCATGACGATGCGATGAATGTGATGTTGGATTCAAAAATCGTGATAATTCTTGTAATGCGCGTTGATACACATCACGCTTGAATTCAATTACGACATCTAGCGGTACCCAGTAATCATGCCAGCGCCATGCATCGAATTCTGGATGATCTGTTTTGCGTAAGTTCACATCAGAATCGCGCCCAACCATCATTAGCAAAAACCATATTTGCTTTTGCCCACGATAATGACCACGCACTTCTCGTTTAATGAAGTGATCGGGTACTTCATAGCGCAACCAGTCACGTGTGCGACCAAGGATTTTTACGTGTTCCTGTCGTAGACCGATTTCTTCTTCCAGTTCGCGGTACATGGCATTTTCTGGCGTTTCGCCATACTTAATTCCACCTTGTGGAAATTGCCAAGAGTGTTCCCGGACCCGTTTGCCCCACCATACTTCGTTATGGCTATTTAGCAAAATAATGCCAACGTTAGGACGAAACCCTTCACGATCTAGCATGTTGTACCTCAAAACTTTCTGCGGCTAAGCGTTTTCTTAGTTTTGTAGAACAGTGATGCATCAAAGTGCATGATGCTTTCATCAATTAAAATTTCGGTTTATGTCTAAGTAATACAGCATTCGTAATGTCGATACAAAACACATCAAAACATGTTGATTTTCACAATGCTACAAAGTATGAACGCATTAGCCAGCTAATCCTTTAAAATTGAGTTAATTATAACCTTCTCTTTTTAAAAAGAAATTTAATCCCATGCGTGCCTCTCGATTTTTTATTTCCACTCTTAAAGAAGCCCCTTCCGATGCAGAAATTGTCAGCCATCAATTAATGATGCGAGCCGGGATGATCAAACGTCTTGGTTCTGGTATTTATACCTATATGCCGATGGGATTGCGCGTCATCCGAAAAATAGAAAAGATTATCAGGGAGGAAATGCAAAAAGCTGGCGCGATTGAGCTATCCATGCCGGTGGTTCAGCCAGCCGAGTTATGGCAAGAAACAGGGCGTTGGGACAAAATGGGGCCGGAATTGATGCGTGTTAAAGATCGCCATGGTCGTGATTATGCGATTCAACCAACTTCTGAAGAGGTGGTAACAGATATTGCTCGCTCTGAAATCAAATCTTATCGCCAATTACCGGTTAACTTTTATCACATTCAAACCAAATTCCGTGATGAGCGCCGCCCGCGTTTCGGCTTGATGCGTGGTCGTGAATTTACGATGAAGGATGCGTATTCTTTTGACGCGGATTTGGCGGGCATGCAGCGTTCTTATCAAAATATGTTTGATGCTTATGTCCGTATTTTTACTCGCTTTTCGTTGCAGTTTCGTGCAGTTGCTGCTGACAATGGAGCAATCGGGGGTAGTGGTTCGCATGAGTTTCATGTAATTGCTAAGACTGGTGAAGATGCCTTGGTGTATTGCCCGGATTCTGATTATGCCGCCAATATAGAAGCTGCTGAAGCATTAGCTTTAGTTGATACAACTGAGGCGACAAGTGGTGAATTGCAAAAATTACAGAAAATTTCTACTCCTGGAAAAAAGAAATGTGAGGACGTGGCCGCTAGCTTGAATGTGTCGTTGTCAAAAATGATGAAGGCGATTGCATTGGCGGTAGAGACACAAAGCGAGCAGGGCCTACAAGTACATGTATGGCTCTTATTGCTGCGTGGTGATCATGAAATGAATGAGGCAAAAGTCAAAAAGATTCCAGGGTTGGCTGAGTATCGCTTTGCTACGGATGAAGAAATTCAGACCTGTTTTGGTAGTCAACCTGGTTATCTTGGTCCGATTGATATAAAAAAAGCTGTCACGATTGTTGTGGATCGAACTGTTGTTCATATGCGTGATTTTGTGTGTGGTGCTAATGAAACGGATTCCCACTACACCGGTGTTAATTGGGGGCGTGATTTACCAGAAATAGCGGAGTCACACGTATTTGATATCCGCAACGTGGTCGAAGGCGACCCCTCCCCTGATGGTAAAGGTATCTTGGCGATTGAGCGTGGTATTGAAGTCGGCCACGTATTCCAACTAGGAACACGCTATTCACAAGATATGAAAGCCACATTTTTGGATGAAAACGGTAAGCCGCAATTGTTACAAATGGGCTGTTATGGCATTGGGGTGACCCGTATTTTGGGTGCGGCGATTGAGCAGAATTTTGATGAAAAAGGCATGATCTGGCCTGCTGCGATTGCACCATTTGAAGTCGTGTTGTGTCCAATGGCTTATGACCGTAGTGAAATGGTGAAAGCGCAGACGGATGCTTTATATGCGGCATTGCAAGAGGCTGGTATTGATGTGGTGTTAGATGACCGTGGTGAGCGTCCAGGGGTGATGTTTGCGGATTGGGAGTTGATTGGTGTGCCACATCGAATCGTGATTGGTGAGCGTGGTTTGAAAGAGGGTAATCTTGAGTATCTTGGTCGGCGTGATGTGAATGCTATTGCGGTTGCCGCAGATGAGATGTTGGCATTCATTCAAAATAGGTTGGCTCAATAATAAATTCTTGATGTTCATTTATTAATTCTAATAAAACTTTGAATATTGCTAAAATATTAAAATATGATCATGCTTTGAGGATAATTATGCTGCGTTTTTTCCTAATCGCGACTTTTGTTTTTTATGATTTTTGCAATATCAGTGCTCACGCTGGTAATCAAAAAGAAGAGGCGTTGGCTGATTCTGTGCGTGTGGCATTGTCGTATGCGGTTGCTGATGCGAGTCCTCCCAAACCGCATTTTTCTGACATGAATGAGCGGATTAAGTATTTGTATTGGTTGGGCGATATGTCGGAGCGCTTAAAGAAAAAAATTCCCGATCATCAAGGACGGCGCGAATTTTTAGAAACTGTGTGGTATGAAGCTAGGCGCGCAGGTCTTGATCCATCCTTGGTGCTGGGATTGATACAGGTGGAATCCGCATTTCGCAAGTATGCAATCTCTCCCGCAGGTGCGCATGGTTACATGCAAGTGATGCCATTTTGGACCCGAGTGGTGGGTGATAGCGATAGGCGGAAGCTATTTCACATGCAAACTAATTTGCGTTATGGTTGTGCGATTTTGCGCATGTATCTTGAATTAGAGGGAGGGAATTTGTATATGGCTCTGGGACGTTACAACGGTAGTCGTGGGCAATCACAATATCCCAATGCCGTATTGGCAGCTTGGAAACAACAGAAATATACGCATTAATTTTTGTTGAGAATGCAACAAAAAATGCCCGCTTTGTGCGGGCATTTTTTGTAAGGCAATAAAATTTCTTTAGAAAATTTTATTTTAAATGACCAGAAATAAGCTTTGTCATTTCAAACATAGATACTTGTTTTTGGCTTCCAAAAACAGCAGCTAATTTTGCATCAGCATTGATCATGCGACGATTTGCAGAATCTTGCAGATCAAATTTCTTAATGTATTCCCAAACTTTTTTGGTTACTTCTGTGCGTGGCAATGGTGTCGCGCCGACGATAGCTGCCAATGCAGGAGAGGGAGTCATCGCTTTCATGAACGCTGCGTTGGGCTTACGCGCAACGGCAGGTGCTTTGGCTGGTGCAGCTTTTGCTGCTGGAGTAGTTTTTTTTGCTGGTGCTGCTGCAGGTTTTTTGGCTGTTGCCATCTTTTAGCCTCTTTCACAAAAACAGTAGAAAATTGAGCGATTGATCGCGCCAGCCATATTGGTGCGATTTCCCAGACGATGCAAGTGTTTTTTGTATTTTTGTTTGAATTTAGCTTGATAATGTGTATTTCAATGCAATGAATGGATTGGTTTTATTGATTCTTAAGAACTTTTCTGTTCCATCACACAGGATGTATTAACGCATACCAGGCATCATTCCTTTCATGCCACGCATCATTTTCATGATTCCGCCGCCTTTAAATTTTTTCATCATCGATTGCATTTGCTCAAATTGCGCCAGCATGCGATTGACTTCCTGTATCTGTACGCCAGCACCAGCTGCGATACGGCGTTTACGAGATGCTTTGATAAGTTCTGGCTTGCTACGTTCTAGCAATGTCATGGAATTGATAATCGCTTCCATGTGACGCATTTGTTTGTCAGCTTGCTCCATGCCACCACTGTTGGCATTCGCTGCTTGTTGCAGTTGTGCTGGGAGTTTATCCATTAAGTTGGATAGTCCTCCCATTTTTTTCATTTGACCCAACTGTGCTTTGAAATCATTCAAATCGAATTTGCCGCCGACTTTAAGTTTTTGTGCCAGATCTTGCGCTGCTTTGACATCTAGGCCTTTTTTTGCTTCTTCGACCAGAGCCAAAATATCGCCCATGCCGAGAATGCGATCGGCCATGCGGGTCGGATCAAAGGCCTCCAAACCATCTAATTTTTCTGAAATTCCGGTGAATTTGATGGGTTTGCCAGTGACGTGTCGGACGGATAATGCGGCGCCACCGCGGGCATCGCCATCTAGTTTGGTCAATACGATGCCAGTGAGTGGCAAGGCATCATTAAAGGCTTTTGCGGTATTAATCGCATCTTGACCCAGCATGGCGTCGACGACGAATAATGTTTCGATTGGATTGACGGCGGCATGTAACCCGGAAATTTCTTCCATCATCGCGGTATCAACACCGAGGCGCCCTGCGGTATCGATGATGAGCACATCGTGATAATGTTTTTTCGCGTAATCTTGCGCAGCGAGTGCGATGTCGACTGGTTTGGTATTGATTTGTGATGGAAAAAAATCAGCGCCTGCCTGGTTGATGACGGTTTCCAACTGAGCAATTGCTGCAGGGCGATAAACGTCTGTGGAGACAGCTAATACTTTTTTCCTTTGTTTTTCACGTAAGTATTTGGCAAGTTTACCGACAGTGGTGGTTTTCCCCACCCCTTGCAAGCCAGCCATTAGGATAATGACCGGTGCTTGAGCGCGGAAATTAAGCTGCGATACTTCTTCGCCTAAATCTGCGCCCATGATGTTGGCCAATTCGCGTTGCACTACGCCAACCAGTGCCTGGCCTGGTGTAAGAGAGGCAATGACTTCTTCGCCCAGTGCTTTTTCTTTGACGCGTGCGATTAATTCACGTACGGCAGGTAGTGCGACGTCGGCTTCAAGCAAGGCTAGGCGTACTTCACGTAACATGTCGGCAGTGTTGCTTTCGGTCAGGCGTGCTTCGCCACGCATGGTTTTGACAACTTTGGCAAGGCGTTGGGTCAGGTTATCTAGCATGATTGTGGTACTTTATTAAATAGATATAAACGATGTAAACAACGTAGGTGTGGGAAATAATAATTACTACAATAATGAAAAATCGAAATAAATCGAAATTTCAAAAGATGGAACCAAATAATTGAATAACCTGGATAATCAGATATCAAGCATTAATCAAGTATGAATCAGCATTCAATACGAAACCGAGCATTGTAATTTAATTGGATTCGTTGATGTCGTTCTCCCTTTGTAGACATAAGATAAATTAAGGATATGCAAACCTATTTTTTTATAGCCGCTGCTTTACTTTACGTGCTTGTTGCTTTGCTGTCGTCTTCCCGTTATCGGACGATTTCCATTCTCACTATCGCGGCATGGTTGTTGCACGGCGCTGCGTTGTGGGCGGATGTGATATCTCTAGGATTTTTGCATGTTGGTTTTGCCATGATGTTGTCGGCAGCGCTTTGGGTGTCTGTGGCAGTTTATTGGCTTGAAAGTCGTGATGCTGCATTGGATGGTTTACGTATGCTGGTATTGCCGTGTGCGGCGATGACTATTGTTTTATCTTCTTTATTTCCTGGTACGACCGTGTTTTTGGGCAATAAATCTATGCTGTATTCTTTGCATATCATTATTGCCATGTTGGCGTACAGCACGTATACGATTGCCACTTTTCACGCGATATTGATGGCATTGCAGGAATCTAGTTTGCATATTCGATTAGATAAAATTGGCAAAATAGGTAAGATGCAAACTGGTTGGTTGAATGCTGCGATTGATCGTCTGCCCGCTTTGTTGACGATGGAAAAATTGCTGTTCAAATTGATTACTTTCGGTTTTGTTTTGCTGACGTTGACTGTGTTGTCAGGTGTGGTGTTTTCTGAAAGATTGTTTGGCCAAGCGTTTAAATGGGATCACAAAACGGTATTTACCATGCTGTCCTGGGTTTTATTTGGTATTTTGTTAGCTGGCCGAAAATGGCATGGTTGGCGCGGCAAGATCGCATTGCGTTTGACTTTGGCGGGTTTTGCGACTCTTTTGCTGGCTTATGTTGGTAGCCGTTTTGTGCTCGAAGTCGTGTTACATCAAGGTGTGGTATGAGATTCGTTTTATGGTGTGCTTTTATTTTGTTGATTGCTTTGGCATTGCGCAAAAAAATAAAACTGTGGGTGCAGCATCAAAAAAATCAGCACCGTGCTGATACCCAGACCCAGGTTGAAATGCGTGATAAGCATCCTGAAGCGATGCTTGCTTGTGCGCACTGTGGTATGTATATCCCTGCGTCGGAAGTGATTAAACATACTGATGCAGAAACCAATAACGATGTTGTATTTTGCAGTGTGGTACATCGTCAGCAATATTTTTCTGTGTGATGAGTGTGTTTGAAATTGCCACCGATGGTTGGTGCAAGCAGGGTGCGCATCTTTTGCTATCCCCCAACTTTGATGTGCGACCAGTTTCTACGGACATCAGCTTGTTGGTTATTCACAATATCAGTTTGCCCCCTGGGCAGTTTGGTGGTCCTTTTATTGCTGATTTGTTCAGCAATCGGCTTGACTGCGATGCCCATCCTTATTTTGATCAATTACGCTCTTTGCGGGTTTCTGCGCATTTTTTGATACAACGTGATGGTGCGGTGATACAGTTTGTTTCTTGTGAGAATCGTGCCTGGCATGCGGGTGTTTCGAAATTTTTAGATCGTTCCCAATGCAACGATTTTTCGATCGGGATTGAATTGGAAGGAACGGATTTTGAGCCATTCACCAATCTGCAGTATCAATCCCTGGCTACGCTGACGTTAGCGTTGCAGGAGCATTATCCTTTAACGGATGTGGTCGGGCATGAGCATATTGCGCCCGGACGCAAGACAGATCCGGGGCCATTTTTTGATTGGTATCGGTATCAATCCTCATTAATTCAAACATCGTTGACTACTAATTCTTCTTCTAATTGTGTTGCATTACAGTTCCCCAAAATATAGTTATTGGTGATAAATAACGATATTTATTCTGGGTGGTCAGATTATTGTTCAAATACTACAAACAGTATTTTTTTGGTTATAAAATACTACATATAGTAAAAATACACTTTTCATTTGCACCGATTAAAGTGTAATATTAGGCTTTCTTACCGCATTAATTTAACGCCGAGTCGGCAGTTATTACCACCTTGCAGCATGCCTGTCATGTCTGTCATTAATTAAGTATTAAGTTTCAGGAATTTTAAGAATTTATGTACTCTACTCAAGATAATTTCAATGTGGCGCATGCAGATAATGTAGCGCACGCAGCTAATGCAACTCATGCGGCGAATGATTTTAGCAGTGCCTCTTCTTTGGTTGCGCTCGCAGCGGACGATTTAAGACAGCGTGGCGATTATCGAATTTTGCGCCGCAATGGTGCCGTCGTTGCGTTTGAACCGTCCAAAATTGCGATTGCCGTGAGCAAGGCATTTTTGGCTGTGAGTGGTGGTCACAGTGCCACTTCTGCTCGTGTGCGTGAGTTGATCGAGCAGTTGACAGCGAATGTGGTCGCGGCTTTGGTACGTCGTCAACCTGCCGGCGGGACGTTTCATATTGAAGACGTGCAGGATCAGGTCGAATTGTCTTTGATGCGTTCTGGTGAGCATGACGTTGCGCGTGCTTATGTGTTGTATCGCGCCAAGCGCATGGAGCAACGTGCTCAGCAACAGGCTAAGCAACCTCTTGTGACATCAGAATTGCATGTGACAGAAAATGGCCAGCGCCGTTTGCTAGATTTGAACCAAGTACGCGATTTGATTAACGCCGCGTGTTTCGGTTTGGAAAAACATGTCGATGCGGAAGCAATTTTGTTTGAAACCGTCAAGAATTTATATGATGGTGTAGCCGTTGAAGAGTTGCACAAATGCGCCATTCTCGCTGCACGTGCATTGATGGAAAAAGACCCAGCCTATAGCAAAGTCACGGCACGTTTATTGATGCACACCATCCGTAAAGAGGTGTTTGGCCAAGAGGTGATGCAAAAAGATGCGCAGGCGCATTATTTAACGTATTTCCCACAATTCATTAAAAAAGGAATCGCAGCTGGTTTGTTGGATAGTAAATTACAAGAATTTGATTTACAAAAATTGAGCGAAGCCTTGATGGTTGATCGGGATTTGCAATTTGATTATCTCGGTCTGCAAACTTTATATGATCGTTATTTTTTACATATTGGTGGACGCAGAATCGAAATGCCACAAGCGTTTTATATGCGTGTGGCGATGGGCTTGGCGCTAAATGAAAACAATCGTGAAGGGCGTGCGATTGAGTTTTACAAATTATTGTCCAGCTTTGATTTCATGAGTTCGACGCCAACTTTGTTTAATTCTGGCACGCAACGTTCGCAACTTTCTTCTTGTTATCTGACAACAGTAGGCGATGATTTGGCTGGTATCTATGATGCGATCAAGGAAAACGCTTTGTTGGCAAAATATGCCGGTGGTCTGGGTAATGATTGGACGCCAGTACGTTCTTTGGGTGCGCATATCAAAGGCACCAATGGTAAATCACAAGGCGTAGTCCCCTTTTTGAAGGTGGTTAACGACACTGCTGTGGCGGTGAATCAAGGCGGTAAGC
>CAZCIX010000012.1:28853-49682 GCA_964498835.1 uncultured Burkholderiaceae bacterium
CCCTTTTTGAAGGTGGTTAACGACACTGCTGTGGCGGTGAATCAAGGCGGTAAGCGCAAAGGTGCAGTGTGTGCTTATCTAGAAACTTGGCATATGGATGTCGAGGAATTCCTCGAGTTGCGTAAAAATACCGGCGACGACAGACGCCGTACGCATGATATGAATACCGCCAACTGGATTCCTGATTTGTTCATGAAACGCGTGATGGAAAAAGGCGAGTGGACTTTATTCTCACCTAGTGATACGCCTGATTTGCATGACAAATTTGGCCGTGCTTTTGAAGCAGCTTACGTTGAATATGAAAACAAAGCAGCACGTGGTGAGATTGCTTTGTTTAAAAAAGTACAGGCGTTGGATTTGTGGCGCAAAATGCTTTCCATGTTGTTTGAAACTGGTCATCCATGGATTACGTTTAAAGACCCTTGCAATATTCGATCACCACAGCAACACGTTGGCGTCGTGCATTCGTCGAACTTGTGTACCGAAATTACCTTAAATACCAATGACTCTGAAATTGCGGTCTGTAATTTAGGATCGATCAACTTACCTGCACATATGCGTGACGGCAAACTCGATCATGCCAAATTGCAGAAGACGATCCAAACCGCGATGCGTATGCTGGACAATGTGATCGACATCAATTACTACGCTGTTCAGAAAGCGCGTGATGCGAATATGCGTCATCGCCCGGTTGGTTTGGGGATTATGGGTTTTCAGGATTGCTTGCATATGATGCACATTCCTTATGCTTCAAAAGAAGCGGTTGAATTTGCTGATCGTTCGATGGAGGCAGTTTGCTATTACGCTTATTGGGCATCGACGGATTTGGCGCAAGAGCGTGGTTGCTATAGTTCTTACAAAGGTTCTTTATGGGATCGTGGCATTTTGCCGCAGGATAGCTTGGCCTTATTGGGACAAGAGCGCGGTGCGTATCTGGAAACGGATACTTCTGAAACCATGGATTGGGCTACTTTGCGGAATCGGATTAAAACGCATGGCATGCGTAATTCCAATTGTGTTGCGATTGCGCCAACGGCAACGATTTCCAACATTATTGGTGTGTCGGCCTGTATTGAACCAACTTACCAAAACTTGTATGTGAAATCGAATTTGTCGGGTGAATTTACCGAAATTAATTCTTATTTGGTGCGTGAATTGAAAGCGTTGGATTTATGGGATGAGGTGATGATTGCCGATCTCAAGTATTTCGATGGTAGTTTGGCGAAAATAGACCGGATACCACAAAAGTTGCGCGATATTTATGCCACAGCATTTGAAGTTGATCCTTCCTGGTTGGTTGAAGCTGCTTCACGTCGTCAGAAATGGATCGATCAGGCTCAATCTTTGAATATTTACATGGCAGGCGCTTCTGGTAAAAAGCTGGATGAGATTTATAAACTGGCCTGGTTGCGTGGTTTGAAGACCACTTATTACTTGCGCACGATTGGTGCGACGCATAGTGAGAAATCCACTTCCAAAATTGGTGCCTTGAATGCTGTTGCGGTTGATGGCAACGGTGGTGCATCTGGTGCAAGTAAATTTGCTGAAGAAGAACCAGCTGGCCCAGCATGCATGTTGCGTCCAGGGGATGCTGGTTTTGAAGAATGCGAAGCTTGCCAATAATTTTTTCGAATTAGAAAATAAAGTAAAGAGAATAAAGGAAAAGAACAATGCTTACTTGGGATGATGAAGAGGTAACTTCCACACCAGCTTCGGCTGTTGCACCGACCAATTTGGCACCAGCGCCAGTACCATCGCCTGTGACTGTACGTTCGGAACAGGATGGTACTACCAGTGTTCAGAATGCAGCGAATGCATCGAAATTTACTACTCAGCCAGTGCTGACTGCGGTTGTCAATAAGGAAAATACAGCAAGCACAGCAAGTACGGAACAAAGTACCCGTCGCGTCAAGGCCGATGACAAACGCATCATCAATGGCCAAACGGACGTGAATCAACTAGTTCCGTTTAAATACAAATGGGCGTGGGATAAATATTTGGCTGGTTGTGCCAACCATTGGATGCCGCAAGAAATTAATATGCAGCGCGATATTGAACTGTGGAAAAATCCCAACGGCTTGACCGAAGATGAGCGTCGTTTGGTGAAGCGTAATTTGGGCTTTTTTGTAACGGCTGACTCATTGGCTGCCAATAACATTGTGTTGGGAACCTATCGCCACATTACAGCGCCAGAGTGCCGCCAATATTTGTTGCGGCAAGCGTTTGAAGAAGCCATTCATACCCATGCGTATCAATATATTGTGGAATCACTGGGTTTGGATGAAGGAGAAATCTTTAATGCCTATCATGAAGTTGCATCGATCCGTGACAAAGATGAGTTTCTCATCCCCTTTATCGATACTTTGACCGATCCAACGTTTACGACTGGTACCGTGGAAAACGATCAAAAATTGCTCAAATCTTTGATTGTTTTTGCTTGCTTGATGGAAGGTTTGTTCTTTTATGTTGGCTTTACCCAAATTTTGGCGCTTGGTCGTCAAAACAAGATGATGGGAGCGGCTGAGCAGTATCAATATATTTTGCGTGATGAGTCCATGCATTGTAATTTTGGTATCGATTTGATTAATAGTATCAAGATGGAAAATCCATCCTTGTGGACTTCAGAGTTCAGGGAAGAAATTAAAGCCCTGTTCATCCGCGCCGTGGAATTGGAATATCGCTATGCAGAAGACACTATGCCGCGTGGTGTGCTGGGTTTGAATGCACCGATGTTTAAAGGATATCTCCGTTTTATCGCCAATCGTCGCGCGCAGCAAATTGGTCTGGAAGCGTTGTTTGATCAAGAAGACAATCCATTCCCATGGATGAGCGAAATGATTGATTTGAAGAAAGAACGTAATTTCTTCGAAACACGCGTCATTGAATATCAAACTGGTGGTGCGCTTAGTTGGGAGTAAATATTCGGTCTTAATTAGCTATTTAAAAGTCGGTATTTTTGGTTTTCTTGTTTGATTTTTCGACCTTATGTGAAGGAGAAACAAATGGCAACATCAGCAAAAAAGGCTGAGAGTGTGGCTCAAATCCCTGTTCTTAAAAGTGCAACAAAGAAAGAAGAAAAGCCGACTAAATCCACTAAATTAACCAAACTAGCTACGCCAGCAGTAAAAACAGTATTAAGCCCAACCGCAGCCTGGCCATTCCCAACTGGCGTGCGCCCATAAATTAAGTTGTTGTTTATCATCGCTGTGTAACGTCAAGTTACACAGCGTTTTTATTTTTAGGGGTATGCAATGTTGTTACAAAGTATTCTTGCCTTGATAGTCAGTACTGTTGCGGGTGTGTTGAATGGCGTGTTGTTATTGCGTTTTTGGATGCAAGCCATGCAGGTGAAACCACCATTTTCGATGGCGCAATTCATGTTTAAAACATCTAATTGGTTAGTCCAGCCATTACGACGATGCATACCAGGTTGGTGTGGGTACGATTGGGCCAGCTTGGTGGCTGCTTTCCTCGTCACATTGTTGTCTACCGCAATCGAGAGTGCGTTGGGCTTAAATTTTTCCCTCCCTATGGTATTAAGCTTGGCGATTTTTCATTTATTGCAATCTATCTTGTTTGGCTTAATGATTTTGTTTTTGATCGAAGCGGTATTGAGTTGGGTAAATCCAGCTGCTCCTCTGATGCCTTATGTACGAGCTTTAAATGCCCCATTATTGCGTCCCTTGCGCCGCATGATTCCGTCTGTAGGCGGGATGGATTTTTCTGTATTGGTCGCACTTTTGTTGCTGCAAATAGCACGTCAGGTGGTAAGTGGGGTTTTTGGGGTTTTGTAGTGCTAAGGTGTATTCGTTAAGACGAAATCTGACACATCGATTTGTTTGGCTGGTCTATGGTTTGGAAAATTCTAAAAAGAGACTCAATGCACTAGAGGAGAAAGATGCTAATGAGTGCATTATCTTCAGCGGTGTCAGCGGACGGAGCTTCCGTGATAACTATTTATTATCAATCATACCTATGTCTGTATCGGCAGTGATACTTGCTTTGCAGTTGAATTCAAAAACAGGTGCGTTTGAGAGAAGTATTTAAGATTTGCTGGACGATGGATTGCTTGCCTATTCCAGACCTGAAAAACCGACTAACTGGTTGCAAAAATACAGCATTACTGCCAAACGGCTGGAGCGTTGGGTTGAAACCTAGAAACGATATCCAAACGCTTCTTCAAACCGTGTGGATATTTCCGTTTTGCTAGGCGCATGATTTTGCCCGCCTTGATGAGCGATTTTAATACCGCCCATTAAGCTAGCCAGACGGCCAGTGGTGGGCCAGTCGTAGCCATTATTTAAACCAAATAAGATGCCAGCGCGGAAAGCATCGCCGCATCCGGTTGGGTCAACAATTCTTTCTGGCATGACGGATGGGATGTTGATGTGTTGGCCATCTGTGAAGATTTCAGCGCCTAACTCTCCTCGCGTGACGATGAGAGCAGATACGCGTTGGGCGATTTGTTGTAGGTTCAAGCCCGTGCGTTCCATCAGTAGCTCGGCTTCATAATCGTTAACTGCGACATATGTTGCCAGGTCAATAAAATGTTCCAGCTCAGCGCCGTTGAACATGGGCAAACCTTGACCTGGATCGAAAATGAACGGGATGGCTTGTTCGGCACAATCTTTGGCGTGTTGCAACATGCCGTCACGTCCATCTGGTGCGACGATCGCCAGTTTGACTGGGCCTGCATCGCTGACTTTGTTGTGATGCGAGAACATCATCGCGCCGGGATGGAAGGCGGTGATTTGATTGTTGTCGGCGTCGGTGGTGATGAAGGCTTGTGCGGTGTAAGAGGTAGCGATCGTTTGGATGTTTTGGGTGGAGATGTTTAGTTGTTTTAGTCTTTCAAAGTATGACGCACCATCTTGTCCTATGGTGGCCATGATGCGAGGTTCACCGCCTAGTAGTTGTAAGTTATAGGCAATATTTCCAGCACAACCACCAAACTCACGACGTAGAGTTGGTACCAAGAAGGCAATGTTTACCTTGTGTAATTGGTCGGGAAGTATTTCTTCAGAAAAACGACCACCAAACGACATGATGCTATCGAAGGCAAGCGAACCACAGATAAGAGTAGTCATAAACTTCTATCAAACTTATTTTGAAAGGTATTGTTGGGAGGATCAATTAGACAATTGACCAGACAAGGCGACCCAGCCATCTTGTTCCGCCCATACGCTTAATGCAATGAAAGGCGCATAGGCTTGTATCACGTCTTGCGCTTGTTCTGACAAGATGCCGGATAACACCAAAGTGCCTTTAGAGGCGATTTGCGCTGCTAACATCGCAGCCATTTGTGTTAATGGACCTGACAGAATATTCGCCACTACAATATCAAAGCCAGCATGGGAAGGCTGCGACGTGGAAGCTATGTAATCTTCTGGTAAGTAATACGCAATATCACATTGATTACGCTCGGCATTGTGTTGAGCTGATTCGATGGCTTGTGGGTCGATATCGACGCCGACTACGTTGGCGGCACCGAGTTTTTTGGCGACTAGGGCCAGGATGCCAGATCCGCAACCATAATCCAGTACGGATTGATTGCGTGGCGCGTGTGCTTCCAGCCACTCCATACAAAGTCGCGTCGTAGGATGACTGCCAGTGCCAAAAGCGAGGCCAGGATCTAGTTCCAAAATGAGGCCATTTGGATCAGGGGCATCGTGCCAGCTGGGCACGACCCAGATATTTTTCCCGATTTGGATTGGCTCAAATTGGGATTGCGTTAAACGCACCCAGTCTTGATCGGCGACTGGACGCAGAATGTGTTTGGGTAACTGATCCAAGCCTATGTTGGTTGCCGCCGCCGCTAAGATACTGATATGGTCAGCATTTGTTTCTGTTAAGGCCACGATGCGGCTATGTTCCCAGGCATTTGTTTCTGGCAGCATGCCTGGTTCGCCGAACAATGGTTTTTCTGCATCGGTGCCCAAATCAGCATCTTCTACTGAAACTGATAGCGCGCCTGCATCCATCAATGCGTCTGATAGTGCTTCTGCATGCGCGCGAGGGATGTCGATGACGATTTCAGTCAAGCTCATTCTTATTTCTTTAAATCTGGCTTCTCTGCCAATTTGTGTTCCAAATAGTGAATATTGGTGCCGCCTTCAAAGAACCGTGCGTCCACCATCAGTTCACGATGTAATGGAATGTTAGTCATGATGCCTTCGACCACCATTTCAGACAGTGCAATTTGCATGCGCTTGATCGCTTGTTCGCGCGTGGCGCCATAAGCAATTAATTTGCCCACCATGGAATCGTAATGTGGCGGGACGTAATAACCAGCGTAGGCATGGGAATCTACCCGTATTCCAGGGCCGCCTGGTGCATGCCATGCAATGATTTTTCCAGGAGAGGGCGTAAATTTAAAAGGATCTTCAGCGTTAATGCGACATTCAATGGCATGGCCTCTGAATTCGATGTCGCGTTGGCGAAAGCGTAGTTTTTCACCGGCGGCAATGCGAATTTGCTCTTGTACGATATCAACACCCGTAATCATTTCGGTGACTGGATGTTCAACTTGCACACGGGTATTCATTTCAATGAAATAAAACTCGCCGTTTTCATACAAAAATTCAAACGTACCGGCGCCACGATAGCCAATTTTGCGGCAGGCTTCAGCACAACGATCGCCGATTTTCTCAATGATTTTGCGCGGGATGCCTGGTGCTGGCGCTTCTTCAATCACTTTCTGATGGCGTCGTTGCATGGAGCAATCACGTTCGCCTAACCAGATTGCATTCTTGAATTCATCGGCCAACACCTGGATTTCCACGTGGCGTGGATTTTCCAGATATTTCTCCATATACACTTCAGGATTGCCAAACGCTGTACCAGCTTCTGTTTTGGTCATGGCTACTGCGTTTAACAATGCCGCTTCTGTGTGGACCACGCGCATGCCGCGTCCCCCGCCACCGCCAGCAGCTTTGATAATGACGGGATAACCAACTTTGCGTGCAGTTTGGATAATGACTTTTGGGTCATCGGGTAGGGCGCCGTCAGAGCCAGGTACGCAGGGAACGCCAGCTTTGATCATGGCGTGTTTTGCGGAAACTTTGTCGCCCATTAAGCGTATTGACTCGGCGCGTGGGCCGATGAAAACGAAGCCGGACTGTTCTACTCGATCGGCAAAATCGGCGTTTTCTGACAAGAATCCATATCCAGGATGAATTGCTTCTGCATCCGTGACTTCTGCTGCGCTGATAATAGCGGGCATACTGAGGTAGCTGAGCGATGATGGCGCTGGGCCTATGCAAACTGATTCATCGGCGAGCTTGACATATTTTGCTTCGCGATCAGCTTCAGAATGGACAACGACCGTTTTAATACCCATTTCGCGGCAGGCGCGCTGGATGCGCAGTGCGATTTCACCACGATTAGCAATCAGAATTTTTTCAAACATGGTAAGAAATAGCTACGTGAGCTATGTGATTGATATTGATAAATGGATTATTGATGTTGCCTTGTTGATAGATTGTTATTGCATTAAGCAATCACAAATAATGGTTGGCCGAATTCAATCGGTTGACCATTTTCAACCAGGATTTGCTGGATAGTTCCTGCTGCATCAGAATCGATTTCATTCAACAATTTCATTGCTTCGATCAGGCATAAAGTATCGCCTGCTTTCACCACGCTGCCGACATCGACAAAGGGTGCCGCACCTGGTGAGGAGGAGCGGTAGAAAGTGCCGACCATAGGTGACTTAATAATGTGACCTTTAGTTTCTACTGGTGTTGCTGCCGGATTGCTGGTGACTGGTGCAGCAGCGGTAGCTGTTGGTGTGGGCGCTGCGGCGTATTGTGGTGCAACCTGTGGTTGCATGACTAATTGGCTTTGTGGTGCTGCGGAAGGTTTAACAATGCGAACTTTGCTTTCGCCCTCGGTAACTTCCAGTTCGGCGATATCTGATTCAGCGACCAGGTCTATCAATGTTTTGAGTTTTCGTAGATCCATGTGCAGTCTTTCAAATTGTCAAATTGACCATCTTTAGGCGGTGTAATAGAGAGTCAATGGTGGTTTTGGGTTTGATAAATTTGATGATTTTTTGAATAAAGCAAGCTATTTAAGTGAAGTTGCGCAAGATTAATGCATTTTTAACGCAAAGTCGATGGCTAAACGATAGCCGTCCACCCCTAAGCCACAAATGACACCGATTGCAATATCACGCAAGGTGGAATGGTGCCGAAATGCCTCACGTCGGTAAATATTGGAAATGTGAACTTCGATAAAGGGTATTGCAACGCTACTCAATGCATCGCGCAAACCGATGCTGGTGTGAGTGAGTGCACCGGGATTGATAATAATCACATCCACGCCTTCTGTTTTGGCGGTATGAATACGATCAATCAAAGCGCCTTCATGATTGCTTTGAAAGCTGCTTAACACTGCGCCAGCCAAGGTTGCTTGCATTGTTGCTGCGCTTTCAATATCAGCTAAAGTGTGATGGCCATAAACATCGGGTTCGCGTGAGCCGAGTAAATTTAGGTTGGGGCCGTTTAGTAAGAGTATATTTTTTGTCATTAAAATGAGCGTAATTTAAAGACGATGACAGCATTTTGCCGTTAAATTGATCAAATTGGCAAGAAAAAGCTGGGATTTTTGTAAATGAATGAAGTTGTGCGTAGTGTAAAGTTGGGCAGAATTCGGTTTTGCTTCACATTAATTATTATTCAATTTGTTTAAATCCGACGTTAGTGTTTTGATATTCAAACGTCCCAGATAAGTTTTTTTTATTTTTCCATCCGCTCCAAGCAATACTGTAAAAGGCAATCCGCCAGTTTGATTGCCTAAACTGCGTAAAAGTTCAGCGCCATCCATGCCGCCTACGTAGATCGGATAGTTAATTTTTTCCTGATATTTCTTTGTAAATGTAGCAATGTTATCAGCAGAATCAATGCCAATGCCAATAATTTGCGCATTGTTTGATGCAATCGATTTTTGCAATGCGGATAATTCGGGCATTTCTTCTACGCAAGGTGTGCACCATGTGGCCCAGAAGTTAATGATCAGTGTTTTATTTTTCCATTGGGAAAGTGGTTGTAATTGCCCGTCCTTGTCTTGCATAGATGAGGAAAACAAACGGATAATGGGAGGTTCAGCTGTTGGGCTTGGTTCTGAATGACGTGCGCCAAAATAAATGCCTAAGTAGGTAAATAAAATGGCAATAAGAATACCGATGATGCGTAGTTTTAGGGTGGCGTGTTTCATAACATTTATTCCATTCGATTGCATTGTGCTGCTGAATTTACGGTGATTAAAATTGTATCATTTTGTTTTAAATACGTTTAATTGCATCTAATTACGTTTAATTATATTTAACTTAGAAAATAATATGCACATTCATATACTTGGCATTTGTGGCACTTTTATGGGCGGTCTCGCTGTGCTGGCTAAACAGGCTGGGTACAAAGTGACAGGTTGCGATGCTAACGTGTATCCGCCTATGAGTACTCAATTGGAACAGCAGGGAATTGAATTGGTGCAGGGTTTTGGTGCAGAACAACTTGCAATGTATCAACCCGATCTTTTTGTGATTGGCAATGTGGTTGCGCGTGGCAATCCGTTGATGGAAGAAATTCTCAATCGTAATTTGCCCTACACTTCTGGCCCGCAATGGATGGGCGAGCATATTTTGCAGGATAAATGGGTGCTGGCAGTTGCCGGTACGCATGGGAAAACTACGACATCTTCGATGTTGGCGTGGATTTTGGAAGACAGCGGCTATGCACCAGGTTTTTTAATTGGTGGCGTGCCGATGAATTTTGGTATTTCTGCGCGTTTGTCTCCGGCTGCGGCTTCTCCTTTCTTTGTTATTGAAGCCGATGAATATGACACCGCATTCTTCGATAAGCGCAGCAAGTTTGTGCACTATCGCGCCAAGACGGCCATTTTGAATAATCTTGAATACGATCACGCCGATATTTTTCCTGATTTGGCGGCGATTGAAACTCAGTTCCATCATCTTGTGCGTACTGTGCCGGGCATTGGTCGTGTGATTGTCAATGCTAGCGAACCCGCTTTGCAGCGCGTGATGACGCGGGGTTGTTGGAGTGAGCAAGAAGGTTTTGGGGAAGGCGAGTCCGCAAATTGGACTTTGACTGAACATGAGGATGGCAGTTTTGACGTTTTGTTGAATCAGCAAATCCAAGGTACGGTGCAGTGGGAGTTAACTGGACGCCATAATCGTTTGAATGCATTAGCCGCGATTGCCGCTGCGCGTCATGTTGGTGTGCCCGCTGCGCAGGCGATATCGGCCTTGTCCAGGTTTGAAAATGTGAAGCGCCGTATGGAAGTGCGTGGTGATGTGGCGGGAGTGACGGTGTACGACGATTTTGCTCATCATCCGACTGCGATTGCCACCACCCTTGCTGGTTTGCGTAAAAAAGTCGGGGAAGCGCGGATTGTGGCGCTTCTGGAGCCGCGCTCGAATACCATGAAATTAGGTGTCATGAAACAGGCTTTGCCTGGCAGTTTGTCTGATGCCGATGTGGTGTTTGCTTATCAGGCGACTAGTACGGCGACAGTGAAAGACAACTTGGGCTGGGATTTGAAGGAGACGCTGGCGCCATTAGGCGACAAAGTGCATGTTTTTGATGACTTGAATGTATTGGTTGAACGCATCGTAGAACTGGCGCAGCCAGGCGATCACATTTTGGTGATGAGTAATGGTGGATTTGGCAATGTGCATGAAAAGATTCTGGTTGCGTTGAAATTAAAACAAGTTGTATGAGGAAAGTTGCATCATGATTATTTATCTACATGGTTTTCGTTCTTCCCCGCATTCTTACAAAGTGCGTCTTTTGGCTGATCGGATGCGGGAATTGGGCCGTAGCGCGGAATTTTTCTGCCCGCAATTACCTGCTTCGCCAAAAGAATCGGTGCAATTAGTTTTAGATTATTTGAATGCAAACCGGATTCATCCTGATCAAGTCACGTTGATTGGTTCTTCTCTGGGGGGGTTTTATGCAACCTGGTTGGCGCAAAAATTGGCTTGTCGTGCTGTTTTATTGAATCCAGCCGTCAAACCTGCGCATGATTTGGAGAAATACGTCGGTGTGACGACCGATTACCACACCAATGAACCGTTTGAATTTAAGCGCGCATACATTGTGGAAATGCAAGAACTTGTGATTCCTCACATCACGCAGCCTGAACGTTATTTTTTAATTGCTGCCACAGGTGATGAGGTGTTGGATTGGCGTGAGATGGTGGCGCATTATCCGCAAGCGCGTCAGCGTGTCATTCAAGGCAGTGATCATGGTTTGTCGGATTTCTCTGTTTATATGGATGAAGTGCTGACGTTTTGCGGCATATCTGGCTTGCCTGATGCATCTTAATGCTGATCCGCGTTTTCTTGCGTATGCACATTGGCGTGCGCATGTGCATCGCTTTCCTACAGTTGGCAAGATACGACCTTGGTTGGTTGATAATGCGTCTTTGACAGAAAAATTGCGTGCGCATTGTGTGGAATTCAAATTGCAATGCCTGCACCAGCGTTTATCTTCATGCTTAAAAGACGAAGCGGCGGTGTTGGGATTGTCGCCTTCTTCTCAATCGATAGTATGGGAAAGAGAAGTGTTATTGCAATGTGATGGACAAACCGTGGTGTTTGCGCACACCATCGTGCCATTGAGTGCGACTGCTGCGGATTGGCCTTTGTTTAAAACCTTGGGGGAGCGTTCTTTAGGGACGACTTTATTTAATGATCCACAGATTCAGCGTGGTCATTTGCAGTTTGCCCGTTTGCCAGCGCAACATCCGTTAATATTGCGTGCGCGTGCAGCGCTTTATCCTGGCAAGCTGGATGCTACGAATTTGTATGCACGTCGTTGTTTATATCAACGCAAACAGGGTTTGATGCTCGTGACGGAAGTTTTTTTGCCAGCGGTGGTTGAGCTTTATCTGGTTAATAAGAAATATTAAAAAATAATGAATGTCTTTTTTGAAGAATCAGGCGATTTCAAAGTCGGAACAATCTTGTCCCAGGCGGGTGAGGCGTATCAGGTGGAATTGAGCAGCGGCAAGCGATCCAAGGTGAAAGCCAGGGATGTGTTGTTGCAATTTGCGACCCCAGCGCCGGCTGAATTGATGACCGATGCGCAGGCATTGGCGCAAGAGATTGATCTGGATTTTTTATGGGAAGTGGCCGGGCAAGAAGAGTTTGCTTATACAGACTTAGGACAGGAATATTTTGGCCATACACTGTTGCCGCATGAGGCAGCGGGTTTGTTGTTGCGTTTGCATGCTGCGCCTATTTATTTTTACAAAAAAGGCAAAGGGCGTTATAAGGCGGCACCAGAAACTGCTTTGAAAGCAGCACAGGCTGGGATCGAAAAAAAGAAGCAGCAGGCGTTGATACAACAGCAATATGTGGAGCAACTCAAAGCCCAGCAGTTGCCCGATGCCATGAAGTCGCTGGTGCAGCAGTTGTTGTTCAAACCCGATAAAAACAGTATTGAATACAAAGCGTTAGAGGCAGCTTGCATGGATTTGCAGGTCAATCCATCGCGCTTGATGTTGCAGGTTGGTGGTATTGCTACACCAAAAGAATTGCATCTATCAAAGTTTTTGTTTGAATACTTTCCCAAAGGCACCGGTTTTTCTGCTGCGTTGGAAGCTGTCTTGCCCAATGTACAAAGTTTGCCGTCGGCAAACGTGCAGGCATTTTCGATTGACGATGTGACGACAACGGAAATCGATGACGCGTTTTCCGTCACGCAATTGTCGGATGGTATGTGGCGCATCGGGATTCATATTGCCGCGCCTGCTTTGGGTATCAAACCAGGCGATGCGATTGACACGATTGCTCGCCAGCGTATGTCTACCGTGTATATGCCGGGCGACAAAATTACTATGTTGCCGGATGCCGTGGTGGAGGCGTATACCCTTGCGGAAGGCAAGGCTTGTCCTGCTCTGTCTTTGTATGTCACGTTAAATCCACAAAACTTGGATGGTTCAGAAGATTGGACGATAGTGAGTACCGAAACGAAGGTGGAAATGGTCCATATCGCCAGCAATTTGCGGCATAACAATTTGGATGCCTTCGTTACAGAAGAGAATCTGGCTGCTGGTGCGGCTGATTATCCTTACAAAGCAGAGATAGCCGTTTTGTGGCAGTGGATTCAAATGCTGGAAAAAAGGCGGATGGCCAAGCGTGAAAGTTTTGGTTTACGGCCAGAGCAAAACAATCGCATGGATTTTAATTTTTATGTCGATGATGACGTCGTGACGATTACCCCTAGAAAGCGTGGTGCGCCGCTGGATAAAATCGTTGCGGAGTTGATGATTTTTGCTAATAGCACTTGGGGTAAATTGCTGCATGAGCATGGCGTGCAGGGTATTTATCGCGCTCAAGGCGGCGGCGTGGCTGGGGGTGGCTGGGCTGCCAGAATGCAAGTGCGCATGTTGGCGCATGCGGCACCGCATCAGGGGTTGGGTGTGGATCAATATACCTGGAGTACTTCGCCTTTGCGCCGTTATCCCGATTTGATTAATCAATGGCAGATACTGGCTTGTATTGAACATGGCGTCACTGCACCATTGGCGGCACCTTTTAAACCAAAAGATGCGCAATTATTTGCCATCATTTCTGCTTTCGATGCAGTGTATGCGGCGTATGCGGATTTTCAGTCGAGCATGGAGCGTTATTGGTGTTTGCGCTGGTTGGCGCAGGAAGAGATGAGGCAGGCGGAAGCTGTTGTGTTGAAAGAAGATGTGTTGCGCTTGGTGAGTATTCCTTTGATCGTTAAATTGCCTGGTATCCCACCGATGGCGCGTGGTACGTCAGTAGTGTTGGAATTGATCGACTGGGATGAAGTCGATTTGAGCATTCAGGCACGTTTATTGCATGTCATTGCTGCTTCTGAAATAGCGGAAATAGCGGGAATAGAAGAAATACCAGAAATGTCAGTAGATGTAGTTGATGTAGTAGATGCAGGTAATGTATTGAATGTAGTCCCTGATACAACCCACACTGATGTTGTGATTCAAGCGTGAAATATACTGTGAAAAATACATTATTGATGTTTGCCATCGCCTGTTCGGTGATGGTACATAGCACATTGTTGATGCTGGATTTTGTACAGCCTAAGCCGTTGCGCTTGCAATCGGATCCCGCGCTAGAAGTTATTCTGGTACACGCAAAACAGGATAAAAAGCCATTGAAGGCTGATGCCCTGGCGCAAGCTAATCTGGAGGGCGGCGCACCTACCGGATCGGAAAAAGCGGGTGCACCTTTGTCCGAACCGCCTATGCAGGCATCGCAACGTCGGATTTCAGAATTGGAACAAAAGCAACAGCAATTGTTGGCACAAATTAAGAACGATAGCGCGATCAAGCTGCCCAAAATGGATGAAAAAAATCAGCTGAAGAAGCCTGCTACACCTGATAATCCAACGCCAGTCACAACCCCAGTTCCCTTACCTGTTCCAACCAATCAACGCCCTACCGTCTCGAAAATGGCCGCAGAGATTACCCAAACCATAGAAAGTCAAAGCAAACGGCCACGTAAAACGTTTATTACTGTGAATACGCAGGAAGTCGGGTATGCGATGTATTACAAAGCGTTGCAAAAGCGAATAGAACAAGTGGGAACGTTTAATTTTCCACAAAAAGATGGCAAAAAGTTATATGGGAAATTGATGGTTTATATCCCCGTATTTCAGGATGGCACAATTTATCAAAAAGATGGCGGAGCGCGGATTGAAGTGTCTTCCGGCATTCCAGAACTGGATCAAGCAGCATTGGATATCGTGAGGCGTGCTGCGCCTTTTGGCCGTTTTCCGTCCAATATGCGGGCCACCGATCAAGATGATTTGTGGGTCATTGTCACGCGTTTTAACTTTACGCGGGAACAGGGTTTGGAAACGGAGTTGCGGTGATTTCTAGCCATGTTTGGATGCACTGCGTAAGTCACTGGGTCCCCGACTAAAGTACTCGGGACGACGATTTTAAGGGTGTCCGTATTACCGTCGTTCCCGCGGTTTTAGGCGGGAACCCAGTGTCTTATCAATAAATATAGTGAAATGAAATAGCAAAATGGTGAATCAACATGCCTGACCAATATGGAGTAATTGGCAATCCAATTGCACACAGCAAATCCCCCGAAATCCATGCGCATTTTGCTGTGCAGACTGGGCAGGATATGGTGTATCAGCGCGTATTGGCACCGTTGCAGGAATTTCCCCAATCGTTGGCTCAGTTTGTTGCTGAAGGCGGCAAAGGTATGAATGTCACGGTGCCATTTAAGTTGGAAGCGTTTGCGCTGGCCGATGTTGTGACGGAACGTGCGCGCGTGGCGGGTGCGGTGAATACGCTGACATTCGAGGATGGCCACATTTTTGGTGACAATACGGACGGTGTCGGGCTGGTGACGGATATTGTGTGTAACGCCAAGGTTTCATTGACTGGCAAGCGGGTATTGTTGCTGGGTGCGGGTGGCGCTGCGCGTGGGGTGATTTTGCCCTTGATGCAGGAGCGTCCTGCTGAAATCGTGCTGGCGAATCGCACTGTGGAAAAGGCGGTCGAATTAGCGCAGTTTTTTTCGCAGTATGGCGTGATTCATGCCAGTGATTTTGATGCTTTGCAGGGACCATTTGACGTGATTATCAACGCCACTGCAGCGAGTTTGGCAGCGCAAATGCCGCCTGTTGCAGCGGATTTATTTCATCCACAGGTTTCACCAGTGTTTGTGTTAGACATGATGTATGGCAAACAACAAAGTCCATTCCTGCAGTTCGCCGTTCAGCATGGTGCTGTGGTGCGAGATGGTTTGGGCATGTTGGTCGAGCAGGCGGCGGAAGCGTTTTTTATCTGGCGCGGTGTGCGGCCTGATACCAGTGCTATTTATGCCCAATTGCATGCACAGTTGCATGTTTAATATTATTTTTAATCTGGGGTTTTCCATTAGACCTGATTAATTAAACCCGCGGGAACGACGGGGAAGTTAAGATAATCTCGGTTAATTGTAGATTTTTTACGTATTTTGGCAGGAGCTGTGTTGGGTAAGTTATTGATCCGAATAGGTTTATTGCTGCTGGCCGCTGTATTGTTGTTGCAGTTATATTTTTTCTTCCAGATCGCCTGGTGGCGGGATCACAATCCGACCTCCACCAGTTTTATGCGTCAGCAATTGTCTTTGTTGCAGGAAAAAGATCCTGATGCAAAATTGCAACATCACTGGGTGCCTTACAACCGGATTTCCAAGCATTTAAAACGCGCCATCATTGCGTCGGAAGACAGTCATTTTTCTGAGCATGAGGGTGTGGATTGGGATGCGTTGTTGAAGGCGTATGAGAAAAATGCGAAAAAAGGCAAAGTAGTGGCGGGTGGTTCCACCATTACTCAGCAACTGGCTAAAAATCTGTTTTTATCCGGCGAACGCAATTATCTGCGCAAGGGACAAGAGTTGGTCATTACGTATATGCTCGAATTTTGGATGGATAAAGAGCGTATTTTCGAGATTTATTTGAATGTGGTTGAGTTTGGGCGGGGGGTATTTGGTGCGGAGGCCGCTGCGCATCGTTATTATGGCGTCGCAGCGAGTAACTTGAGCCCAGCGCAGGCAGCCAAATTGGCGGTGATGTTGCCAAACCCACGTTTTTTCGAGAAACGTCAGAATTCAGCATATTTAGCCCGCCGCACCAATTTGATTTTGTGGCGCATGCGGTCAGCGGAATTACCTTGATTACTGTGATTACCGTGATTGCTTTGATCGCCTTGTAATAAATTAATTAATAAAAAATTCTATAAAGAACGACGCATGATTAATGTCTTTGTTTTGCAAAATGGCCGCTTGAATCAAGTGCCTATCGCCAGTCGTGCTGACTTGGAAAAGGTTGAACCAGTGTGGGTGGATTTGACGGATCCGAGTGAGGATGAATATCTTTGGGTCAAGAACATTTATGGCGTGACTTTGCCGGATGAAGATGAAGTCAAGGATATTGAAGCGTCGGCGCGTTATTACGAAGCGGAAAATGGCGACTTGCATTTGCGAACCGACTTCTTGATTGAAGAGGATGATGGCCCTTCACGCATCGTCACGGTGGCGTTCATCTTGGCTAAAAACATGCTGTTTTCCGTTCACACTGATGATTTGCCCGTGTTCCGCTTAGTACGTATGCGGGCGCGTTCGCGGCCAGGTTCGATTGGTGACTATAGAGATGTGTTGTTGGATTTGTATGCCACCGATGCTGAATATTCCGCCGATGCCTTGGAAGGAATTTATCAGAATCTGGAAGAGGTTAGCAGTTGGGTGCTGCAAAAAGAATTTACTGATCAAGATGCAGCGGCAGCGCTGAATGCGATTGCACAAGAAGAGGATTTGAATGGCCGTATTCGCCGTAACATGATGGATACCCGTCGTGCTGTCAGCTTTTTAATGCGTGGTCGTTTGTTGAATAAGGATCAATTTGAGGAGGCGCGGCAGATTTTACGGGATATTGAATCGCTGGATGGTCACACGTCTTTCTTGTTCGATAAGATCAACTTTTTGATGGATGCCACGGTTGGTTTCATTAACATCAACCAGAACAAGATTATCAAAATTTTTTCCGTCGCCAGCGTAGCATTTTTGCCGCCTACCTTGATTGCCAGCATCTATGGCATGAACTTCAAAATATTGCCGGAATTGCAGTGGGATTTGGGGTATCCGCTGGCGTTAGTCCTGATGTTGATCAGCGCGATTGCGCCGTTTTGGTATTTCCGGCGGCGTGGGTGGTTGCATTGATTGTCAACAATTCCCGCTGAACATCCCTCATCACGCCACTCCAATCGCCAATTGCTGCTTGCCTAAACAAACGTGCCGATGGATACCAAGGACTGTCGTTTCGATTGGTCAACCAGCGCCAGTCGGCACTAAACGGTAGCAATATCCAGACAGGTTTGCCCATGGCGCCGGCTAGATGGGCGATTGAGGTGTCGACGGTGATGACTAAATCCATTAAATCAACCAATGCGGCGGTGTCTGAAAAATCTTTTAATTCATTGCCGATAAAGGCGATATCAATTTTGTTTTGTTGATTAAGCTGGGTGAGTAATGCTTGATCGCTGGGACGTAATTCTTTTTGCAGGCAGTGAAATTGCATTGGTAAGGCTGTCTGGCTTTGCTTGTTGATGAGGGGGAGAAAATCAGATAGCGGGATGGAGCGATTTTTATCGTCTTTGTGGATGGAATTACCACTCCACACTAGGCCAATGCGCGGCAAGGTTGTGTGGCCCAGTTTGTTTTTCCATTTGGCTTTGTGCAGTGCATCGGGTTTGACGTAATGGGTTGCTTGTTCAGGTTGGGGAGAGCCCATCAAGCGTTTGCAGCGCAGCAAAATCTTGCCAATCAAAGAGTGATTAGCCTCTTCAACAACATTACCAAAAGGAATCGAATCTAAATTCGTATCAAAAACCAAAGGCAGGCTGAGTAAGGGGCAATGGAAATCAAACGCTGGCAAGGTTTCGCCCCTGGCGATGATGTGTGAAACGCCTGTCACATCGCGTAATAGTGTTTTTAGCGTTGGCTGTACTTCTAGAATCACTGTAGCGCCTAATGCAGCGACTTGTTGCGCGTATTGGCAGAATTGAATCGTGTCACCTAACCCTTGTTCTGCATGTAGCAGAATGGTTTTGTTGCGTAGGGGTTCTTTTCCCAGCCATAAAGGTTGCGTAAAGTTACGTTGCGTATGCATAAATGCCTTTGCCTTCCAACGCCATTCATGTTTTTGCCAACCCAGCGCAAAATCGCCCATGCTCAGCCTGCAAACACCTTCATTCCAATGCGCTTCGGCATACTCAGGATTGATTTCTAATGCCTTGGTGAAACTGGCGATTGCTTCTTCAAATCGATTCAATTTGATCAAAACCGCGCCACGATTGGAGTGAGCGTCAACGTAATCAGGTTGTGCTGCTAGTGCCTGATCGTAGCGGCTTAATGCTTCATGAAAACGATTGAAATGGACTAACGCACTACCAAGATTAGACAGCGTTTGCGCATGATCGGGTTGTATCGTCAACGCATATTCAAAACTGGCCAGTGCTTCATCAAAACGCTGTAAATTTGCTAAAGCCGCACCATGGTTAAAAATAGTGGGGACATGATTGGGTTGTAACTTCAATGCCTGTTCGTAGCTTTCCAGTGCTTCTGCAAAACGTTGTGCATTCAATAAAGCTGTGCCTTGCTTGGACAGGACGTCGGCATCGTTGGTAACCACATTGTTTGGTTGATCATTCATGTTTGGTAGGAGCGGATTGATAATTCTCGTTTAACGGTAGCGATCACGCTTTGCCAATCACCAATCGCTGGCTGCCTGAACAAACGTGCGGAAGGATACCAAGGGCTATCGTTACGCTTGGTTAGCCAACGCCAATCAGCATTAAACGGTAGCAATATCCAGACTGGTTTACCCATCGCACCGGCTAAGTGAGCGATGGAGGTATCGACTGTGATGACTAAATCCATCAGGCTAATTAGCGCGGCAGTGTCGGCAAAATCTTGTAAATCATTGCCGACAAAAGCAATCTTGTTTTGTTTATCAAATATCGTTTGATCGTTGGGGCGCAATGCTTGTTGCAGGCAATAAAATTGTGCGTGTTGTTGCTCATCCATGATGTTGATGAAATCCACCAATGGAATAGAACGATGACGGTCATTGATGTGGGTAGTACTGCCACTCCAGGTTAAGCCGATACGTGGCAAGGTTTTGGTACCCAGTTTGTTTTGCCATAGCGCTTTGTGTAATGGGTCGGCACGCAAATAACTGCCAGTCATGGCCGGTAAAGTGGAAGTAGTTTTAGGCAGACAGCGCTTTATGCATGAAATGATGTGCACAATCAAAGACGATCGGGTATCGGATGATGGGGGGGCGTGAATATTGTCGTTCCCAACTGGGATGGAATGTAAAGTGGTATTGCATGCTAATGGCAAGCTCAGCAATGGGCAATGTAGATCAAAATCCGGTAATTCTTCCCCTTGCGCCACAATGTCTGTCACGCCTGATAGATGGCGTAATAAGTTTTTTAATGACGGCTGTACTTCCAGAATGATTGTTGCACCCAAAGCAGCAATCAGTTGTGCATAACGGCAAAATTGGATGGTGTCGCCCAAGCCTTGTTCGGCATGCAGCAAAATAGTTTTGTTGCGCAGCGATTCTTTTCCCAGCCAAAGTGGTTGAGAGAAATGGCGCAATGATATTGATGGCATCGATTGCGGGGATTGCTTGCGCTTCCAACGCCATTCATATTTTTGCCAACCCAAAGCGAAGTCACCCATGGTGAGTCTGCAAATGCTTTCATTCCAATGCGCTTCTGCATAATCTGGTTGCAGCGTCAGGGCATACGCATAATCTGCCAGCGCTTCTTCAAAACGATTCAAGCGTTGCAGCGCGCCACCACGATTGAGGCGTATTTCGGCATTCTTGGGTTGCATCGCCACTGCCCGATCAAAGCAGGCCAGTGCCGTATCAAAACGTTGTAGGCCATGCAAGGCAGCACCGCGATTGAGCATGCTCATCGCGTCATTAGGTCGCAATGCCAAGGCGCGGTCAAAGCTGGTCAGTGCTTCTTCAAAACGTTGTAGTCTCAAGAGAACAGTACCTTGGTTGAAAAATACGCCAGCATGGTTAATATGTAGCGCCGCTGCTTGGTTAAAACTGGTTAAAGCCTCATCGAAACGTTGCAAATGCATGAGCGCAGTACCGCGATTACCCAGCGCATCAGCATAGTTAGGTTGAATGGATAAGGCCCGGTCGAAGCTGTCTAAAGCTTGCTCAAAGCGTTCCTGAATGATGAAAATATTGCCGCGATTACAAAGTGCAGGTGCATGGTTGGGTTGGATGG
>CAZCIX010000013.1:0-23557 GCA_964498835.1 uncultured Burkholderiaceae bacterium
AGAGGCCTAGGACATCACCCTTTCACGGTGAGTACAGGGGTTCGAATCCCCTTGGAGACGCCATATAAAAAACCACGCTGATGCGTGGTTTTTTTATTTAAGTTCCTGCCATAAAGGTTCGCACCCCCGAACCGATAAATTGCACGCCGATACAGACAAGCAAAAATCCCATCAAGCGTCCCAATGCATCCATGCCTTCTCTGCCGATCAATCTCGATGCGAATTGAGCGGAGCGCAAAGTAAGCCACATGACGACGCAAGTGAGTAAAATACTGAGGAGTGCACCGCCATATGCCAATATTTCTTTCACATTATTATTAATTTCTGCAATTTCAGTTGAAATCCCTATTACCACCGCAATCGAACCAGGGCCGCTAATACTGGGTAAAGCGAGTGGGAAAAAGGCAATTTCACCTTTGGTGTGAGGTGCAGCCAAATGTTCGTGACTGCTTTGGAATAGCATGCGATACCCTAATATGGCGACTGTTACGCCACCAGCAATCCGTAGCGCGCCGTAGGAAATGCCAAATCCTTGCAAAATGAAAACACCGGCGAATAAGCTGACTGTCAAAATCGCAAAAGCATAAACACAAGCTTTGCGTGCTTGTTGATTCCGTTTAGATTCCTCCATATTCGTTGTCAAAGACAAAAACAAAGGGATTTTTGACAGCGGATTAGTAATGGTCAGTAAACTGACCAGACTGCCTAAAAAAAACGAAACGAAAGTTTTGTGGATTAAGCTTGTCAATAAATCCATTTTTTGTTCCTCATTTATGTAATGAACTATTTTGCACTGTACTCGTTTTCATGGAAGTATGGATTGGATGAGGTTTTTTCAATTTTTAAGTTTCTAAATTTTTAACTTCTTTTTTCATTCTTAATTTCTTGCAAAATCGTCGTTGAGATTTCTTCAATTGATTTTGTTGTGGAGGATAACCAGCGTATTCCCTCGCGTTTCATCATACGTTCTGCTTCATTAATTTCATAACGACAGTTTTCAATCGAGGCGTATTTGCTGCCTGGTAACCGTTCATTGCGAATTTCCGATAGGCGTTCTGCTGCGATGCTGAGGCCGAAAATTTTATTTTTATACGGTGGTAATGAAGAGGGCAGTTTGCCGCGTTCGAAATCATCAGGAATTAATGGATAGTTAGCTGCTTTGATGCCATATTGCATGGCTAAATACAAGCTGGTGGGCGTTTTTCCCGAGCGGGAAACACCGACCAAAATCACATCAGCAGTTGATAAGTTTTTGTGCGATTGGCCGTCATCATGCGCCAATGAAAAATTAATCGCTTCAATCCGATTTTTATAAGCTTCGCTATCCACGATGTTGTGCGAGCGTCCTACCGTATGCGTAGATTTGACTTCCAGTTCTTTTTCCAGTGGATCAACAAAAGTTTGGATCAAGTCCATATACATGCTTTGGGAGCGTCGGACTACGTTGGATAACTCACTTTGGACCAAGGTGGAAAACACAATCGGGCGCTTGCCACTAGCGGTAAAGGTATCGTTGATTTTGCGCACCGCATCGTGCGCTTTGGTGATGGTGTCGATAAAAGGCAGGCGGACTTTTTGGAAGCTCAAGTCAAATTGGCTTAACACGGCATTGCCAAAAGTTTCGGCAGTAATCCCCGTCCCATCTGAAACAAAAAAAACGGTAGGGGCTGTGGCAGCGACGGAGGAGAAATGCTCGGGATGGTGATTTTGCATGATGGTGTCGATAGAGTGACTGGTATAAAATGACGCTCGATAAAATATCTTGCTTGTACCGAATTAAGAATAATAAAAAAACAATAAAGCGCGGTGTGAAAGCTACCAAGATTTCTCATTATAAAACTAGAGGTTATTATGTCCAACGCAGTATCAGGAAGTGTGGCTCAGCAAGGTGCTGAGCCAGATAAAGCGCGTTATGTCGCTTTATTTGAAGATTTACGCATGACGGATGTGGAATCTGTCGGTGGTAAAAATGCGTCGCTGGGTGAAATGATTAGCCAGTTAGCGGGTGCTGGAGTGCGGGTTCCAGGTGGTTTTGCTACCACAGCACAAGCTTTTCGTGACTTTTTGGCGTATAGCGCACAGGGAGGTGCCAGTCTTGCTGAGCGCATTGCTCAACGTCTCGAAGCATTGGATATCGACGATGTGCGTGCTTTGGCACAAGCCGGTGCTGAAATTCGTCAATGGATTATTGATACACCTTTTCAACCACGTTTGACCAAAGAAATTACCGAGTTTTATCAAGCTTTAGTCGCGGATTCGGTGGGGGAGATTTCGTTTGCTGTGCGTTCTTCGGCAACGGCAGAAGATTTGCCGGATGCTTCTTTTGCTGGTCAGCAAGAAACGTTTTTGAATGTTGTTGGAATTGAAAACGTATTGGAAGCGATGAAGCATGTTTTTGCTTCGCTTTATAACGATAGAGCGATTTCCTATCGTGTTCACAAAGGTTTTACTCACGCCGAGGTGGCCCTGTCAGCAGGCGTGCAACGTATGGTGCGCTCTGATGTGGGAGCTGCGGGAGTGATGTTTACGCTGGATACTGAGTCTGGTTTTAAAGACGTTGTTTTCATTACGTCCAGCTACGGTTTGGGTGAGACAGTGGTGCAGGGAGCCGTCAATCCGGATGAGTTTTATGTCCATAAACCCATGTTGGAATTGGGTAAATTGCCAATCATCCGTCGCAATATTGGATCGAAATTGATCAAAATGGAATTCACCAACGATGCCAAAGCAGGCCGTTCTGTGCAGACTGTGGATGTGCCAGTAGCGCTGCGTAATCGTTATTCTTTGGTGGATGAAGAGGTTGTTGAGTTAGCCAAATATGCCGTCATCATTGAAAAACACTACGGTCGTCCCATGGATATTGAATGGGGCAAAGATGGGCGAGATGGCAAACTGTACATTTTACAAGCACGTCCTGAAACGGTGAAATCGCAACAAAAATCTGGTGATGTGCAGCAACGTTTCAAGTTGAAGGGCAGTAGTACCGTATTGGCGACAGGTCGTGCCATTGGTCAAAAAATTGGCGCTGGTCCAGTGCGCGTGATTCATGATCCAGCCGATATGGAGCGTGTACAACCTGGTGATGTCTTGGTGGCAGATATGACGGATCCAAATTGGGAGCCAGTCATGAAACGTGCCGCAGCGATTGTGACCAATCGTGGTGGTCGCACCTGTCACGCAGCGATTATTGCGCGTGAGTTGGGCGTGCCAGCTGTAGTGGGTTGCAACGATGCGACAATGACGTTGAAGGATGGAACGTTTGTCACAGTGTCTTGTGCGGAAGGCGATGAAGGTAAGGTTTATGACGGTTTGCTCGATACGGATGTGAGTGAAGTCGTTCGTACTGAATTAGCAGATTTGCCATTGAAAATCATGATGAACGTGGGTAATCCACAGCTGGCGTTTGATTTTCAATCGATACCTAATGCAGGGGTGGGTTTGGCTAGACTGGAATTTATTATCAACAACAATATTGGCGTTCACCCAAAAGCGATATTGGAATATCCGAGCATCGATCCTGATCTGAAAAAAGCAGTCGAATCTGTGGCGCGGGGGCATGCTTCTCCCAAAGCGTTTTACATCGATAAATTGGCAGAAGGGATTGCCACTATTGCGGCAGCATTTTGGCCCAAACCAGTGATTGTTCGTTTGTCCGATTTCAAGTCAAACGAGTATAAAAAATTGATAGGTGGTTCACGTTACGAGCCAGATGAAGAAAATCCGATGTTGGGTTTCCGTGGCGCCGCTCGTTATTTGGCAGAAGATTTCGCAGAATCGTTTGAAATGGAATGTCTTGCCATGCGACGCGTGCGCAACGATATGGGTTTGACTAATGTGGAAATCATGGTGCCTTTCGTTCGTACCTTGAATCAAGCTGAAAAAGTCATTGCGTTGCTAGCCAAGAATAATTTGGTGCGTGGTGAAAATGGTTTGCGTTTAATTATGATGTGCGAGGTGCCTTCGAACGCATTGTTAGCTGAGCAGTTTTTGGCGTATTTTGATGGCTTTTCCATCGGCTCAAACGATTTGACGCAGCTGACATTGGGCTTGGATCGCGATTCTGGCATGCCTTTGCTGGCAGCCGATTTTGATGAGCGCGATCCTGCGGTGCAGGTGTTGTTGTCCCGAGCGATTGCTGCTTGCCGTGCGCAAGGTAAATACATCGGTATTTGTGGGCAAGGGCCTTCTGATCATCCGGATTTTGCGCAATGGCTGATGCAAGAAGGCATTGCGTCGATTTCATTGAATCCTGATTCGATTATGGATACCTGGGAAAATTTGGCTAAGGCGAAAGGGTAAAAGGTCACAGCATGCAATATATTTCTACCCGATCCAGTTCGGTTAATGCAGATACATCTGCAGCGCAGTCTTTTTCTGACATTTTGTTAGGGGGCTTGGCCCCTGATGGTGGCTTGTATTTGCCAGTCACGTATCCGCAAGTCAGTGGTGTCGAATTGGATGCATGGCGCACATTGTCGTATGCCGATTTGGCGTACAACATCCTAAAAAAATTCGCTACGGATATCCCAGACGATGATTTGTATGCATTAGCGCACAAAACCTATCGTCAGGACGTGTATTGCAACAGCCGTTCCGATGAAGATGCTGGGCAAATTACGCCTTTGCGTGTCATACAAGACAAAGATGGCACGAAGTTGATATTGCAAGCTTTATCTAACGGCCCAACTTTGGCATTCAAGGATATGGCGATGCAATTGTTGGGCAATTTGTTTGAATACACACTGGCCAAACAAAACGCTGAATTGAATATTTTTGGTGCGACTTCTGGAGATACAGGCAGTGCGGCAGAATATGCGATGCGCGGCAAAAAAGGCATTCGTGTTTTTATGCTGTCACCGCATCAAAAAATGAGCCCATTCCAAACTGCGCAAATGTTCAGCTTGCAAGATCCAAATATTTTCAATATTGCCGTGAAGGGCGTGTTTGATGATTGCCAAGATATGGTTAAAGCAGTATCGAATGATTTGACATACAAAGTGCGTCAAAAAATCGGCACGGTGAATTCAATCAATTGGGCGCGTGTTGTGGCGCAGGTGGTGTATTACTTCCGTGGCTATTTAAGCGCAACGACCAATAATCAACAGAAGGTGTCGTTTACCGTTCCATCTGGTAACTTCGGCAATATTTGCGCCGGACATATTGCTCGCATGATGGGTCTGCCCATCGATCAATTGGTGGTTGCTACCAATGAAAATGATGTGCTGGATGAGTTTTTCCGCACCGGTGTGTATCGTGTGCGGAAATCATTCGAAACGCACCATACCAGTAGTCCATCCATGGATATTTCTAAGGCATCTAATTTTGAGCGCTTTGTATACGACCTGTCGGGACGTGATGGCGATCGGGTGCGTGCTTTATTCCAGAAAATCGACACCCATGGCGGTTTTGATTTGTCCGGCAAATCGGGTAGCGATGGCGATGAATTTTCCAAACTGGCTCAATATGGTTTTGTCTCTGGAAAATCCACTCATCAAGATCGCTTAAAAACGATACGTAACGTACAAACTATGTCTGGCGTGACGATTGATACGCATACGGCAGATGGTGTCAAAGTGGCGTTGGAACACATCAAACCCGGCGTGCCGATGATTGTTTTGGAAACTGCGCTGGCAGCCAAATTTAATGAAACTATCAAAGAGGCGTTAGGACACGATGCCGAGCGTCCAGCGGGTTTTGAAAACATTGAAGCATTGCCGCAGCGTTTCGAAGTGATGTCAACGGATGTCGATCAGATGAAGGCTTACATTGCTAAACATACTGGTTTATAAAAAAATTAAATAAAGAGCAAGCCCAATTATGATATTCCCATTTCGTATTGGCCAAGGCTATGACTGCCATAAATTGGTAGCTGGACGCCCCTTGATTATTGGAGGTGTCACGATTCCACATCATGTGGGTTTGCTTGGACATTCAGATGCAGACGTGTTGTTGCATGCGGTGATTGATGCAATCATAGGCGCTGCTGGTTTGGGCGATATTGGGCGGCATTTTCCCGATACGGATCCACAATTTTCTGGTGCTGATTCACGCGTGTTGCTTCGTGCTGCCGCCAAACTTGTGGCAGCGCATGGTTATGTGATTGCTAATATTGACGCCACCATTATTGCGCAAGTACCTAAAATGGCGCCGCATATTCCTCACATGATTGCGGCCATTGCGCAAGACCTTGAAATCGCATCCGGACAAGTAAATATCAAAGCTAAAACGAATGAGAAGTTAGGTTTTTTGGGGAGAGAGGAAGGCATAGCAGCAGAAGCGGTAGCGATGATTTCGAGTATGTCACATTAATTCATTAACTCAAATGATGAAATAATAAGCGTATCGCGTGTATCATCCCCGTTGTTTTGTGTTTTTTGCATTTTCTTGCATATTTTTATAATTATCCATTTTGATATTTAATCTATTTGTAGCTGAGGCATAAGCGGTATGACATACCTAACAGAAAGCTTGGTGACGATTGGTGGCATCTTCATTTTTGGTGTCATTTTATATAATCAATGGCAAGAGTATCAGGCTAAAAAAAGGGTTGATCGTGCTTTTTCGTCTGAACATGATGATGTATTGATGACGCCTGAAACAAATGGGCCAAATGCAGATGGAAAAAGGCATGAGCCAAGTTTTATTAATGATAAAAAGTCAGCGTTAGATTCAGATCATTCTGCTTCTCAATCCACTATTCAGTCGGTTTCTCAAGAGGCGGAAAATGTAGAAGAAACGCCTGTTTTGCCTAAAGAATTGCCAGTGGATGAAGGTATTGATTGCGTGATTCCCATGATGCTGGAAGAAGCTGTGCGTGGTGATAGAATTATTACCCTCTTCCAGGCGCTGCGCCATGTAGGAAATAAAGCCGTTCACTCAATCGGTCAGAATCTTGATGGAAGCTGGGAAGTGGTGACGCGCGAACGGATGTATACCGCGTTGCGAGTAGGTGTTCAACTCGCCAGCCGTAGCAAGGTGTTGAATGAATTAGAGTTTTCTGAGTTGGTAACACGCTTGCGCCAGGTAGGCGATGAATTGTCGGCTGAGCCAGATGTGCCAGATATGGCCGCCGTGATCACCGAAGCACGTCGGTTGCATCAATTCATAGTTGATCATGATGTACGTTTAAGCGTGAATGTGCATTCCAATAGTGCACCTTGGGAGATTGATGCGCTTTCCATGGTATTGGAAAAGCAAGGATTTACTTTGCGCTCTGATCGTGCGGACGATAATTTTTGGATGCCAGATGGTCATGCGGGTTTCTTGTTTTCTTTGAATACAAATGCGGCTCCTTCTGATTCGTCTAATAATGCCACCACATTACGTCTGACTTTATTGCTAGATGTGCCACGTGTTGCATCACAAAAAGACGGCTTTGGCGCCATGATTGCCTGCGCGCAATTTTTGGCAAGGCAACTGGATGGAACCATTGTGGATGATGGTAATCAAGTTTTACCAGATGCAGCATTGGAAGAGATAGCCCAGCAAGTATTGGCTTTTTATGACGACATGCAGAAATGGAATATCCCAGCTGGTTCAACTAGAGCATTACGCTTATTTTCTTAAATAATTCCTACATGCCGCATGATGTCAGATGATGCAAAGCAAGACAGGCAGCTACGTGCCAAGTGGCTGCGTCTTGAGTTAGAAAAGCATAATCAGGCTTATTACGTTCACGACAATCCCGCTATTCCTGACGCTGAATACGATCGCCTTTTTCGTGAATTACAAGAATTAGAGATCGCTTGTCCTGAGTTATTAGTACCAGATTCCCCCACCCATCGCGTCGGTGGTATGCCGACTCCAGAATTCAAGCAAGTGCAACATGGTTCACCGATGCTATCTTTGAACAATGGGTTTGAAGAAAACGATGTCATTGCGTTTGATCGGCGCATTCAAGACGGCTTGCGATCAAATGAGTTGAATACACCGAGTGTTTCCGGCAAATCGGGTGATTTATTCGAATCAACTGACTTATCGGAAGTAGAGTATGCCGCTGAACTGAAGTTCGATGGTCTTGCGATTAATTTGCGATATGTGGATGGAATTTTCGTTCAGGCTGCCACCCGTGGTGATGGTGCCACGGGTGAGGATGTGACAAATAATATTCGTACTGTGCACGTTATTCCCCTGCGCTTACATACCGACCATCCGCCTAAATTGTTGGATGTGCGTGGTGAAGTATTGATGTACAAATCTGATTTCGCCAAGCTCAACGCCAAGCAACGTGCTGCCGGGCAAAAGGAATTTGCCAACCCACGCAATGCTGCTGCCGGTGGTTTGCGCCAATTGGATGCGCGTATCACGGCACAGCGCTCTTTACGTTTTTTTGCCTATGGCGTTGGTGTGTTGGAAGGCGCTGATATGCCTGCTTCACATTCGGATTTGTTGGATTGGTATGTGCAACTTGGTTTGCCTGTATGTCATGAGCGCGCTGTGATTAAAGGCGTGGCTGGCTTGTTGGATTATTTTCATGCCATAGGAAAAAAACGCTCACAGCTTCCTTACGATATTGATGGTGTGGTGTACAAGGTAAATCGTAGATCCGAGCAACAAAAATTGGGTTTTGTTTCACGCGCTCCTCGTTTTGCCATAGCACATAAATTTCCAGCAGAAGAAGCTTTGACAGTTGTGCAAGATATTGAAGTCCAGGTCGGACGCACAGGTGCCATGACACCTGTTGCGCGCCTGGCGCCTGTTGCGGTTGGTGGTGTTATTGTTACTAATGCAACATTGCATAATGAAGATGAAGTCAAGCGCAAGGATATTCGTATTGGCGATACTGTTATCGTGCGTCGTGCTGGTGATGTGATTCCAGAAGTCGTGGCATGCGTTATAGAGCAGCGGCCTTTGCATGCCAGACAATTCGTCATGCCATTGGATTGCCCGATTTGTCATTCTCCGATCGTGAAACCCGAAGAAGAAGCGATTGCCCGTTGCTCTGGTGGTTGGATTCAATGTGTGGCACAACGCAAAGGTGGCTTGATGCATTTTGTTTCACGTCGTGCCATGGATATAGAAGGCTTGGGTGAGCAGTTGATTGAGCAATTAGTCGATAAACATGTTCCTCCTATTATGACCGCAGCCGATTTATATAACGCCGAAAAACTAAATTTAGCCTCGCTTGCGGCATTGGATCGCATGGCGGATAAATCGGCACGAAACATTTTAGAGGCGCTGGAAAAATCAAAATCCACCACGCTGGCACGTTTTATCTATGCTTTAGGCATACGTCACGTAGGCGAAGCTACAGCAAAAGCGTTGGCGCAGCATTTTGCGAATTTGGATGGTGTATTACAGGCCTCGGAGCAGCAATTGCTTGAAGTGGCAGACATTGGTCCTGTTGTTGCGCATTCGATTACGACATTTTTTGCTGATGAATTAAATTTAGACGTCATAAAGCAATTACGTGTGGCAGGTGTTTCTTGGCCTGAAGGCGAGTCCGCACCACGCTCGTCAAATGTTTTACAAGGAAAAACAATCGTATTGACTGGTACTTTGCCAACCTTGTCACGTGATCAAGTCACAGCAATGATAGAAGCTGTTGGCGGAAAAGTAACCGGATCGGTATCGAAAAAAACTTCTTATGTTATCGCTGGGGAAGATGCAGGTAGCAAATTAATCAAAGCGCAAGAATTGGGTATCCCGTTGCTGAACGAGGAAGAATTTTTACAACTGCTTGTTGAAGTATCAAAATTATGAGTATTCGAGAAATTCTCAAGATGGGTGATCCACGCTTGTTGCGTCAAGCGGAAGCAGTGACAGAGTTTGATAGTCCGCAGTTGCATGCCTTGGTTGCTGATATGTTTGATACTATGCAAGCTGCTAATGGAGCAGGTTTGGCCGCACCACAAATTGGTGTTAATTTGCAGCTGGTCATTTTTGGCTTCAAACAAAATGCACGCTATCCAGATGCATTGCAGGTACCTGAAACCGTCTTGATTAATCCCATACTGACGCCTTTAGGTAATGAGATGGAGGAGGGATGGGAAGGCTGCCTCTCCTTGCCAGGATTGCGTGGTTTAGTACCCCGTTGGATTAAGCTGCTGTATCAAGGTTTTGATCAATACGGCAATCGTATTAGTCGAGAAGTAGATGGATTTCACGCTCGGGTAGTGCAGCACGAGTGTGATCATTTGGCTGGTTTGTTGTATCCAATGCGCATAAAAGATTTATCGCGTTTTGGGTTTGCAGAAGTGTTATTTCCAGGTTTTGATGCACGTGACGGAGATTAAGAAGTGTTCATGGGAAATCGAGTAATTCGGTATTGATTGAGATTGAATATCCATAATACCGAATACGAATATAGCGATTTTTTAATTTTGAGCCTGTAAATAATTTTGAATTATTCTGAGTAATTCAGACGAATTTTTTCGCAAAATCCATTGCCTGAGTTAAATCTGTAACACGTCGCTTATGTGTTCCTTGATTATCAGAACCTACGCGTCGCTCAATGATTCCCATGCCAGCGTGTTCAAATAATTTTCTAATCAATGGATGACGCCGAGTAAATTCGGCGATAGCGATATCATTGTTTTTCTTTATTTCGAGTTTTTTTGCTTGAAAAGTATCTTGATCGTTCGATGCAATTCCATTCCATGTTTTTTCGCGATCTTCATAGGAGTGACACTCATCATTTGGTTGTTCTTTTATTAGTTTTTGTAGAGCTGCATAGGCTCTATGTGTCTCATCCAGTAAATCACGGTATTCGGCAATTAATCTTTCGCGTTCCGCAGCTGTATAAAATACCTCACTTAATGCAACTAAAGAGAGAATCGAGAGTGGTTGTGCCAAACCATCCAACGTGGCTAGAACAGGTTTTTGTATTTCCGTAACTTCTTGTGCTGTTAGAACAATTCCCATTTTTATTCTCCTCTGCAAGAGTAAATTCTAGTTTTTTGACTTGTTTTATTGTTAAAGGTATCAATATATTAGTAAGTTTAATGATTCGTTACATTCACTGAAATAATACTGTATTTCCTTTGGGAAATTACTTACAATGAATTCAATGTAATGCCATTGGGTAACTATGTAAATATCTAATTTATGTAAACCGTTTTCTGTGTAATTTTGTAACTGGTGTAACGGAAAAATCAGAGCGTTGTGTTTGCATTATTGTAGCTTTGTGCATGTCTGTTCAGGAATGAGCGGTAAAAAATAGTTTTTGTAGTTCTGTATTAAAGAAAAAAGTGCAGGGAGTCAGGTATGACTGAGTGTGACACAAAAGAAGTAGCAGACGTTGCCGATAGTTTACACGTTGATAGTCTTGCAAAATTTTCTCAGCAGCATAGGAATGCTCTATATCGGTTTATTTTGCGGCGCGTGCATGATCATGTGGAGGCAGAGGAGATAACGCAGCAGACATTTGTTGAGGCTATAAATGGGATAGCACGTTTTCGTGGAGATGCGCAAATTCGCACTTGGCTGTACTCGATTGCTGAAAATTTAATTAAAAATCATTTTTGCCGTTCGCCACGTTATCGTTTCCAGTGGGAAGATGATGATGTATTACAATCAAACGTTGAGTATGCGGTAAATCCGGAAGCTGCATCTGCCTGTTTTAGTGTATTGCAAAGAGTGCAGTATCACATTGATACCCTTCCCACTGAAATGCAAGAAACGTTGTCATTGGTAGCATTTCATGAGATGTCGTATGAAGAAGTTGCGGCACACTTAAATATTTCAGTTGGAACGGTGAAAAGCAGAATAGCGCGTATTCGTATCATCTTGTGCGAACGTTTAGAAGAAGAGGGTGCGCAGGTGAATAACTAATTCATGTCAATTGATCAATATCAATATATACTTTGATGCGTAAAATTTTTAAGCAGTATTTAGGAATATTTCATGAAACCAATAGGCAGCCCGGTTTTTAATTCAGCTGGATTTGGTGTGACTTTAAGCAACGAGCGTTGTACTGAATTGTCGGAACAGTTGCGGCAAGCCCGTCATACATATAATGCTCGGCTTTTGCGAGGTTGTGCCCCTGCTGATTTTGCTTATGTGCAACAGTTAATTTATGCGATTGATGTGGCTCAAAGTGTTATTGAAAAAGAAATGAGGCGGTAGTGTCGAATACTTTAAGCATTTTTGATTAACGTAGTTTGCTTAAGTTCACCAGTTTTATATTTTAGGAGTTTGATATGGCTTATCAATCCATCAATCCAATATCAGCATTGTCATCAACAATCGATGCCGCGACAGAAAGATTGCAAGCATCAGTGACTGCTTTGCAAGGAAAAACTGATATTAGCAGCCAAGATTTATTGTTGGTGCAAGATAATTTGCAAAAACAAAATTTAATCGTTCAGCTGCAGGCCACATTGGTAAAAACCATGGGCGACATGTTGAAAGACATCGTTCAGAAAATGTAAATTATGGCTAATGCTTTCCTTTTGCCGCGTTCACTCACGCGTTTATTTGACAAGCTTGGTTTGAATGCCGAGAGGTGTATGCGTGCTGATGGGCGATGCTCGTTGTTTTATGATGGTGGCCGTCTTGATATTTATCCCTTACCTGGTGGTCGACTTGTTTTGGAAGCGTCTATTGCCCCCTTACCTACCGACATCAAGGCAAAACGTACCGTTTTGGAGCCTGCATTGCGTTTTTCTGCTATGAATTTAAAAAAACGTCATGACACGTTGACAACCAGCACAAGTCAAGATGAATTGCTGTTACAGCATGATCTTGGTGTGATAGGCGAGTTGTTTGCTTTGGAAGCAGGAATTGCCCAATTTTTGAATGCCGTTAATCATTGGCGCATGTACATGAACAAAGCGATAAAGACAGTGCTGCGTTGAAGTCATAAAAAATAAGAAGCCAATAATTCGTCCTGATCGTTTGATCGCCTTGACTGTATGATGAAATATCCCACTGATGTATTGATTTCCGTAATGTTTAGAAGTATTGCAGTTTTGTTTACTGCTTTATTAATGACTTTCTTTACTCCACATGTTTTTGCAGCCTCATTGCCCCGTGATACTGGGGCTTATGCTTATTATGCTGAAAATGCCCCTGCTGCGAAGGTTCTTGCTGATTTTTGCGCTAATTTTGGTTTGCGTTTGCAATTGGCCCCGAATGTAAATGAAAAGCTAAATGGGCGTCTAACAGGCAGCTCGGCTTCTGATTTTCTTAATCGTGTTAGTAGTACGATTGGCCTTTCTTGGTTTTATTACGCTGGAAATTTGTATGTCGCACCATTGTCAGATTGGCATACTCGAACTTTTTCTGTTCCCAAAGAGACTATGCATGGTTTGAAAAAGGCTATGACGGATCTTGGTGTATTGAACGATCAATTTGGTTGGGCGATGGTAAGTGAGCAGGGCCTCGTTTTATTGACAGGTCCCACGGCATACCTTGATCTTGTTGCTAGTACTTTGCAATCTTTGCAGTCCGTTCCAGTTGGACAACAAGTTGCTGTATTTCGTTTGAAGTATGCCAATGTGGAGGATCGTACTTTGGTTTCGCGTGATCGGCAAACCATGATTCCTGGAGTTGCGACGATATTGCGTGCATTGATTAATGGCCATAAAAAACAAGGCGTTATCGATAATAACAAAGCAAAGGCAGGTATTGATGTCTCCAGTCTTGATGCTGCGAGTACTGGTATGACTAATGTTGGTGCTAAGGCAGTATCTGCCAATCCTGATCTTTTTACGTCATCAGACTCAGGTCGTTCTACCATTGAATCGGATGTGAGACTCAATGCAATCATTGTTAAGGATACATCGGAAGCCATGCCTATGTATCAGAAATTGATTACCGCATTAGATGTACCTGCTGGTCTGATCGAAATTGAAGCAATGACTATTGATATCAATAAAACTCGTTTGAGTGAACTGGGAATGGATTGGGCACTTGGTGATGGTCGTACTTCTATTGCTTTTGGTGATGCGTCAAAAGCTGCTGTTTCGGGAACTTTTGGTTTGTCTTACTCTTCTAATACAACCACAATTGTTGCTAATCAGGCAGCATCCTTGCTTGCAAAAGTACGTTTGCTTGAAACAAAAGGTGATGCTCGTGTGATTGGAAAACCATCGATTCTTACTACCGATAATTTGCCCGCTCTAATAGATTTAAGCCAAACTTTTTATGTCAAAGTCGCTGGTGAGCGTGTTGCCAATTTGGATGCGGTGACAACAGGCGTCATGTTAAGGGTGACGCCGCGTTTAATTACGCCTTTAAATTCTGCCCGCGAAGTTCAGTTGGTGATAGATATAGAGGATGGTACTTTAGTCGATAGAACAGGTCTGGATTTGCCTGTGGTGCAGCGTAGCGTGATTAGTACGCAAGCGACCATTTTGGAAAATCAGAGCTTGTTAATTGCTGGTCATGATACAGAAACAGAAAGTGAGCGTACTGAGAAGGTGCCGGGTTTATCTAGTCTTCCGGTGTTTGGGGGATTGTTTTCTAATAAAACGCTTGAAAATCAACAACGCAAGCGCTTGTTTTTGATTACGCCTCGGATTGTTAATCAAAAAGATCTTGTGAGTGCTAGAAATCTTGGTGATATTGCCGATACTATTAAGAATATTAATGGTGACCTAAAAAATAATAATGCAATAGTTTCGAAATCAAAAATGTCGGCGATATTACCTTCTCAAATCAAGTCTATTTCCGCGACACCGTCAATTCAATCTTCACCAGTTACAGCTGTAGCATTGGTGGCACCTGTACAGAATATGAAAATGAAACAATCTTTACCAATAACACAGGCAATACCGGTGATACAGGAGGTCGTGGTAGAGCAGCCTAAAATTGTACAGAGTGTCCAGGTGGAGCAGCCGGTACAGAAACAGTCAATGATTTTGATGCAAACAAGCTCGGAAAAACAACAAAAGGAATCTATTCAATTTGATTCAAGACGCCAAGATGCTATTGTTTTGCAAATCAGTGATCGAACAGTGAAATATCGTCAGCAGAGAAAATCGGTTAAACAATCTGAAAAGAAATCTAGGACACCAGACGCTTCAGATAGATCAATTGAGGCATTATTGTCGACATATCCTATGTTCAAAATGAGTACTACACTGATTCTTAGTAAAGAGTAGTATTCAAAGCGATGTTAATGTTGTTGGCAAGACGAACTAGTTTAAGTGATTGATGGAAAATTTATGACGTCGAATGCATTACCAAGTGCCTCAAAATTGCAGCAACAAATGCTGTCAAGTGAGTTAGCCAAAATATTGGCGGAAGTCGGTTTTTCTACAATTTTTAGTGGCAACCTGGCACAGGCTCGGATTATCTTTGAGACTTTGCGTACGTTTCGTCCAGATTGCAATTCGCATGTCGTTGGCTTTGCGTTGATTGCAATCGCTGGAAAAGAAGCAAAAGTGGCAATTGTAGAATTACAAAATGTTTTGCGTCAAAATCCTGATAACAAGGATGTTCAAGCTTTACTTGGACTTGCATTATTTATGAATGGAAATTATAAAGAAAGTACAGAAATTGTTAATGAAATAACAGCATCAAATGCCGAACCTTCAGTATTGAATTTTTCTAAGGCTCTGCGTGAGGAGCTTGCTTATCGCGTCAGTCCCGCAGATCTTCAATGGGCAAAGCAATCATAAGTTCTTGTGAAATTGAATGTTAAAAATGCAATTATTCTTTGGGAATGCGGCGTAAAATAGCAGCATATAACTTGAGGAGAACAATATGAGTGCAGATATATTAGGTGCAAAATTAGCCAACGTTACCAGCATTGCTGACTCTTCATCCGCAGTCATACCGATGGCTGAAAAAGGGAAGCGCGAAGTGAGCGCGCTTGATGCTGAAGCATTTAGTCGTTTGTTGGCGGCCTCATCAGTTTCAGGAGTTACTGCGTCGACTACTACATCAATCATGAAAACACCGTTGTTAGGAGGTGTGGTGCCTGCTGATGCATCGGCTAAACCACTTTTAGGTGATACGCTTCTAGATGGTTTACAGAAAGTAGGGGAGGATGTTCGTAGCCAATGGCAAAAAGTCACAGAGACAACGCAAGCTCGTTCCGTTGATGATAAACCTTCCGTCAGTGAGTTGTTAGCAGCACAATTACAAGTGTCAAAAGTAGTATTTGCAACTGAGATGACAAGTACAGTTATTAAAAAAGTATCTACTGTTGTTGACTCCATCGTACACATGCAATGATCAATATATTAAATAATTCCTTAAGTAGCACATTTTTGAAGCCTGCTTTACAGTTGATGTGGAAGTTGATGCTAGTGTTGGCATTGTCATCATGTGGTAGCAAGGTGGAAATAGTTAGTGCCCTACCAGAAGGGGATGCGAATGAGGTGTTGGGTGTATTGTTGAATGCTGGAGTCGACGCACACAAAATTGTTGGTAAAGCCGGGGTGTCCGTTGCAGTTGATCAGTCATCAACTGCATTGGCGATTGATATTTTGCGTCAGCAAGGGTTGCCGCATGAGAAACGCTCAAAAATGGGCGATGTATTTAAGAAAGAAAATCTGATTTCTTCTCCACTTGAAGAGCGCGCACGTTATTTGTATGCGCTATCTCAGGAATTAGAGCAAACTTTGTCTCAAATTGACGGCGTTGTGATGGCTCGTGTTCATGTTGTATTGCCTGATCGAGTGGCACCTGGGGAACCGACGATTCCCTCGTCAGCTTCCGTATTTTTAAAATATCAAGCTGGTTTTGGGGTCGAAAATGTTGTTTCACAGGTGAATTTGTTGGTGGCCAACAGTATTCCAGGATTGGCACAAGAAAAAGTGACAGTTGCCCTTGTGCCTGCAACTGTTAATAAAAATGCAGCGCCTAACTTGCGTTTGGACGACGTGCTGTTTTTCCGAGTTGAGCACGGATCTGCGACATCTCTACGTATTTTCCTCGTCACCTTGTTTTTGACAATCTTGTTGTCTGTCGGTATTGCAGTTTATTTTTCATTAAATAGTGAGAAGTTTTCTCGCTCATCTCTTGGGGCTAAGCTTGTCAAACTAATGGGTCCAAAGAATAAGGCATGAGCACATTGCCTATAACCAAGCGCTTAACTTATGAATTCATGATGCGTCCTAGCTTGCATCTTGGCGCAGGTTGGGAGCAGCAATTGTTACCAAGTATTTTAAGATTAGAGCGTCTAAGTCCTCAAGCGCATGCATTTTTATCTCATTTTATTATAAAAAAATACAAATTATCGTCTGTGCCGCCGTACACTAAGTACGATGAGTTGATTTGGGCGTTTGCATTATTGTCTTCGCCACGTTTGAACCGATTTTTATCTTATTTGGGATCGGTTTTTGTTGGGCAGGAAGTACAACAAGCGATTGCACGCAGCACGGTGTCTGCTTATCGGGATGTACTGGGTGCAGAACTTTATACCTTTGTTATTCAACGTGTGCCATTGATCACGAAAGCTGATTATGGTGTGGAGTATGTTGGTCCAGAAAGAATTATGGACGTTTTGTTGGGTGCTGGAAGTTGTGTGCTACGTAATTTATGTGATTCTTATAGCATGGCATTGTGGCCACGGGTACGCTTGAAGTTGCCATATCAAGAAAATATGGATGAAATACAAGTTGAGATCATGCGTTCTTTTATGATGCATATTGATGTCGTGAATATGCGAAAAATTGTGTTTCGTGTTTTACGTGAAATTGAACCAATTTGGCTGAAGCAATTTCCAACTGTTATGGCAGGTTCAGGATGAAAATGGGAAAAATTATACGGCGCGAAGATGCTGCTAATTGGCGTACTAGTCAAGATCTGCTTGAGCAAGCAAGGCTGGAAGTCGAAGATATGCGAACCAAAGCGCAAGAGCATGCGTTAGCTGAAGAATTGCGTGGTTACACGACCGGATTGGAACATGCGCGGACTGAACAATCAAAAATTGTGTTGGAAACTATTTTGCGACGCGATGCATATTTTTCGAATATAGAAGCCGATCTAGTCGATGTGGTCATGAATGCTGTACGCAAAATATTTGCTGATTTTAGCGATATTGAGCGTGTGAAAATTGTTCTTGCCAAAGCATTGAGCACCTTGCGTAATCAAACTCAAGCGACCGTATCTGTTCACCCTAGTCAGTACGAAGCCTTAAAATCTTCTGTTGATGTGTTGATTAGTTCTTGCCCGCATTTGCAGATCCTGACTGTTGAACCTGATTCTAGGATCAATCCTGGTACTTGTGTGTTGTCAAGCGATATCAGTATTATTGAAACTGATCTCGAAGCACAAATCCGGGCTATTGAATATTCTTTGGCTGCTTTGCTGCCTGCATCAGCATAAATATTGATCAATATTAATTAGTCATGCCAATCCGGACGCATATCGCGTACGGCTTGTAATACTTCTACTACGGCGTGCAGTAAATGACTGGGTACGTAATCGTCTAACTCTGCATCAGCCATCAATGCATGTGCTAGCGGGATATTCTGAATAATTGGAACACCCGCATCAGTTGCTTCTTCTACAATGGCTCGTGCATAAGCGCCTTCTCCTTTTGCCATTACAACAGGTAATGCGGTTTCTTCTGCTTCATAGCGTAGTGCAACAGCAAAATGGATAGGATTGACCACGATGGCGGAAGATTTTCGTACCGCTTGCTTACGCTCTTCCATTAACAACTCTTTATGCAATTCCTTGCGATGTTGTTTGATGTGAGGGTCTCCGTCGTTTTCTTTGTATTCCTTTTTGACCTCATCTTTAGACATTCTTTGTTGCTTGAAGAACAGGTGACGCTGCAACAAAATGTCAAGCAGTGCAACGATCAAAAAAATGATGGCACTGCTAATTAACATGTTATTCAGCAATGTAGCAAAAGCTGTTCCTAGAGCATGGATGCCGGATTCGGGTAGCAGAATTAATGGACCGATGTTATCCCGGATGATGCGCCATAGTATCCACGTTAGGATCAGTACTTTCAGTATGGACTTGCATCCTTCTAGCAAGTTCTTCATGGAAAAAAGATTTTTTACATTACTGATGACATCCAATTTCTTAAAACTTGGCTTAATTTTTTCTGGTGCGAACACCACGCCGGCTTGCAATATTTCTGCCAACACGCTGATAAAAATAATAATGATGACAAAAGGAATTCCTGAGGAAATCAATTCTCGCATCACCATATCTAAAAAATTGTCTAACACTACTGAGAACGGAGCATAGGCATGATTGCCAGCCCACCGAACCATATTAGAGATGCTGGAGACAATTTGTTTGCCAGAGAGAGTCAAATAAATTACAAATCCAAGTAAGAGTAATGCTTTACCAACTTCCTTACTTTGTGGCACATCCCCTTTTTCACGCGCATCACGCAGTTTTTTTGGGGTAGGTTGTTCGGTCTTTTCTGTCATTGCATCAGTTAACCAATTATTGCGCCAATTTAATGAATTGTTGTGTTACGGAAAGAATTTGAGGCAACTCCAATACTGTCTTTTCCAGGTAGCGTAATAAATGTGGGAAATAGAGTACTAAAACGAATAAAGCTATGCCGCTTTTAATCGGCATAGCAAGGAAGAAGACTTGCATTTGTGGTGCAAATAAACTCACGATCGCTAGCGCAATCTCTGCTAGCAACATGCAAATCATGGCAGGTGCGGCTAATACAATTGCCGTGCGAATCAATGCATCCAGTAAACCCAGATAATGTTTGGCGAATCCAGGATCTAAATGCGGTAGGGGCGCTGTGACGGGCCATACGGTATAGCTTTGATAAATCATACCTAACATCAAGGTTAATCCGCCCATGATCAGAAATAATACCGTGTATGCTTGTTCGATCAGCGTGGCAAGTGTAGAGACTTCATTTCCTGTCATCGGATTTGTGACTGCACCAGCGGTTGCACCGCGTTGGTTATCGATCACAAAACCAGCAGCTTCAGCCGCCCAAAATGGGATGGCAACTGCAAAGCCTAGCAACATGCCGATACCCGTTTCTTTGAGTACTAAGAGAATAAGCCAGGCTGCATTGAGTGATGTATGTTCAGTTTGCGCTATGAGCATAGGCAAAATTGGTAGGGTGAAAGCAGTTGCAACGCCTACTCGTAGTAAAGCCGGCATGTTTTGACGCGTTAAAAAGGGTAGCATCGCTAATGCGGCCAACATGCGTGGTACTCCTAACGTAAAACCAGTCAATATAGGCTGGATGGAGCTTAAATCCATCATGGTTTTATCACTTATTTCCCAATCAAGGGAATGGAATCAAACAGGACTTTGGTGTATAGGTATATTTCACTGCCCATCCAACGCATGGTTAATGCCAGTGTAATGACGGTAGCGACCAGTTTGACTGCGTACGAAAGTGTTTGCTCTTGAATTTGTGTCAGTGCCTGTATTACAGCAAATAAAATACCAACCACTGCGGCGGCAACAATGACGGGTAGCGATAGTATTAGGCTTAAATATAATGCCTTGTTCGCATAATGAATTAACTCAGCGGTGGACATGGATTGCTCCTGATTTTTGATTTGGCGTTATACATAAGAAAGCACCAACCCATGTAAGAGTTGTGTCCATCCATCAACCATGACGAATAAAAATAATTTGAGCGGTAAAGAAATAGTCGATGGCGACACCATCATCATGCCTAGCGCAAGCAGGATGTTTGAGACAATCAAATCAATCACGACAAAGGGTAAATAAAGCAAAAACCCAATCTCAAAAGCTGTTGTTAGCTCACCAACGACAAAGGCGGGCATTAAGACGATAAAGTCAGACTCTTTGACTTTGTCGGCCTGTTCTTTAGGCCACATGGCTTTACTGGAATTGACAAAAAATGCGCGTTGTTCTGCTTTGCTGTTTTTGAGCAAAAAAGCGCGTAGCGGTTCTGATCCTTTGCTGAAGGTACTCATGATTGCTTGTACGCTAGTGAGAGCGCCGGGCTCATTCCGGAAGGCATCGCCCGTTTTTTCGATTACGGGTGCCATAACGTATAGGCTTAGAATAAAAGACAGGCCATACAACGCAATATTGGGTGGGACTTGTTGTACCCCTAGTGAGTTACGTACTAGCATCATGACCGTCGATATTTTTAGAAATGATGTGGTCACCACCAAGAACAAAGGCAGCAATCCTAGGATTGCCAGCACAATGGCAAGTGAAATTGGGTCTATGGCTGTCATGTGTAGCGAATATGATTGTTGCAATAATAATTATGATTTGTGTGGGGGTATGATGCGGGTGATGGAAACACCAACTTGTCCGTTGATTTCGACCAACTCACCTTCGCCAATACGTACACCATTCATACGCAAATTGACTGCACGTTCAGGTGCCAAGCCTAGATCGAATATATAGCCAGGAGCCAGTTTTGATAATTCTTTCAGCAGAATTTGGCGCTCGCCAATGTCAAAAGTAATACGAACTGGGATATCTCCCATATCATCGGGATTGAATTGCAATAGAGAATCTGCATCATCGTTGGTATTAATCATTGTTTCTTGTTCCATCCTTTTCACCTCGGTACTTACATGCGCAAAATTTTGTTCGACTAGTTTCGCCATTGCTCCGAGTTTGGGAGCAAGACGCAGACAAAATGTATCTGGTTCATTTTCAGGCCACCAACCATCGGGTAGCAGGACATCCTGTGGTTGTAGACTGTTTAATTCGTTTAAGGGTAAGTCAACCCAGCCAAGTTCCAGCCACATTGAAATTGGTAATTTCCCCCATCCTGGTTTGATTGGGGGATAGGTTTTATTGGTATTTGTATTGTTGATATCGTCTATTTGTTGAGCCAATTTTTGGGTGTTGGCTAAATCCATCATGAAATAGCATGAAATGGGTGCATCTGTATTGCCACTTTCAACAGCATCGGAAGGTGCCTTGTGCATGCACAATTCCAGAATGAAAGGCATGTTTTCCTTGACTGTGCTGAGATTTATTGTTGGTGGCATCCAGTTATTGATGCGTATTGGGCCTAAGAGATGTGGTTGGAACCCTGTCACTAAATCATCAGCTGTTTGTTGTAATAGTGCTAATAAAATATCGGGTGAAATTTGATCCCATGTCATCACTTCGTATTGTGCAGCCAATAGACTTGCAGCCGCATCACGTGAAAAGCCTAGGCAACCGTGGATATTTCTCCAGCTTACTGATACGAAGATAGTGGTATCAGGTTCGCATTCCAACACAGATCCTAAGATCGCAGCTTGCCAATGTTGATCCCAGCACATTCCGTCCCACTTTTTTCCTGCAGCTAATTGATTGTTGGTAGCAATTAATGCGGTAGGAATAGCGCGTAATCTGGGTGGCACAAATATTGGTCTTGGTGTATGCGTGCTACTTGCGTCCATGCTGTGATTTATTGCATCGTTTTGCATTATTTAATGTTGAAGGAAGTGCTAGGGGGAAATGAAAAATGCCGCTTTAGGCGGCATCAAGTTTATCATCAATTCACCAGAGTAATTCACTGATTCATTGCGTGAACTTAGTCGTATTAATAATATCAGCTAAGAGCGAGCTTGCAATTGTTGCGTCTCTCTATGATCTCGGGATCATTTTCATCTAGTACGATTAAGAAGGAGTAAGTGTCAATAGCATCCTGCAATTGTCCACACATTTGTTGTGCGGCCGCGAGCGCTTTAAGATAACGCAGATTGACCGGGCTATAAATTCTGAGAAAGCTAAAAAAATCACGTGCTTTTTCAAATTGTGATTGTTGGTAATACGCATGCCCTATCGTATAAATATATTCCAGTTCATCGTTGGTGAATCGTTGACTAGAAGGTAAGTTACGGAGTTCTGTTGTGAGTCGTTCCAATATTGATCCAAAGGCATTATCTGCGTCGGATGCTTTTGTTTTATTTGATGTGTTTGTATACATGATTTTCTTAAACCTTGAGCAAATTTAAATGGCCCTAACAATCGACAACGAGACGTCATTAATGTTTTTCTTGATGTCTTGGAGAGTATTGATAATTGAGCCAATAACTTCTGCCATGCTTTGTTTGGTAGATTGCGCATCGTCGGCTTTGGCATTGTGTTGTTGTGCTTCTGCTTCCAGTTTCTTTTGTTGGGTTTCTTCATCCGCTGCCTTTAGATTGTAAGTAGCTTCAAAGACCCCACCAGGTGCAGAAACCAGTTGTCCAATCGCACCAGTCAATTGTGAATAAGTTATTAACGTGGTTTGCTTCATGTTGGTGGCTTGGGTGTGCTGTTCTAGTTTTTCTTGATAAGTCTTTTGCCTTGCTGCCCAATGCGCATCTGATTCTGCTTGTACAGGACGGGGGTGATCTGTTTCATATGCAGTTAACTGAGCATTAGCTTCTTTGGGGATGGAGCGATAGCTTGCTGTGTTTTCATATTCAGTGACTCTGTTCTGGAATTCGGCCTCTGTTTCCGGTTGGGGGCGAGGATTGTGTTTTTCATAGGTTGTTACTTGTTTAGTCTCTGGCCTCCATGGACGACTGTTATCTTTATCGGCTTGTTGAGCTCTCCGATATTCTGGGGTGTTCTCATAAGCAAAGCTCTTACGATCAAATTGGTCTGGTGTTTCTCGTACGGGACGGGGGTGGGCTATTTCATATTCTTGTTGAGCGATTGGGTCATTAGGTAAACGTTGATATTCTGGATCGCTTTGATATCTTGTTAATTCGGTATTGTATTCAGCATCTGTTTTGCTAGG
>CAZCIX010000013.1:23657-42300 GCA_964498835.1 uncultured Burkholderiaceae bacterium
GATCGCTTTGATATCTTGTTAATTCGGTATTGTATTCAGCATCTGTTTTGCTAGGGTCAACGCCTGGAATTGATTTTAATTGTGTTGGAGGAGGATTATCCCTTTGATAGTCGTGCAGCGTATCATCACGTAATGCTGTTTGGTATTCTGGTGTGGATTCGTACGCATCCAATCTAACTTTGAATTCCTCATCGGTTTCTATCCCTCTTTTAGGGGGAGTTGGCTCCGTGTTGGCTTGCATGCTTTTTACCAGAAACACGCTACTGCCTATGGTTGTGGCAGCACCTGCTATTTCGAATACAGCTTTTCCTACTGCCCCTTTGTATCGATCCAATGCGGCGTTATGAATTTTATCCGCTGCGGCATTAAGGGCCGTGAGAGCCGAATTAAGTTCATCTCTACGCTCATTACGCGCACTGACTTTGACTGTTTGTGCAAAGACTAAGAAGAGTTGCATGACCGAAACTAAATCTGCATCCATCGAACGACCAGAATCGCTAGTGGAGTCACGGACTGTCCCCAATTTTTCTATGATCAGATCAATACTGGCAGTTGTATTCTGAGGTGAGGCAATGGTCAAAATCGTACTGGAGACACTGCCGACATAACTTTGTAATATTGCGCTTGCGTTGGCATCATTCTCTAGTGCTTTGATTGCTTCTATTTCAAGCTGCGCTGCCGCTTTTGCTATAGATTCGTTGGATGGGTTGCTTGCTGCTGATTTGGCAGCTTCTGCCGCTTTCATTAATGCTAAATAAGTAGCGGATTGAGGATCAAGGTTTGCCGCTTTATCTTCGGTTTGTTGTGCTATTGCCGTCCATTGACTAGAAGTAATGACACTCATGATGGGCTCTCTGTAAAATTAAAGAATTTGAGTTTAATAAGCTAAATACTGTGGCTATGTGTTACGTAGAGTTTGGGTTTAAGTTAAATAAGAAACATGACGTTATGCAATTTGACTTAGTTTGAGCATTAATGCTGACCTTTCTTTAACCATTTTAGACATCCCATCCAGCATGCTGCTAAATTGGCCGACAAGTGCTGTGACATCATCTTTTTTGTCTGCCACCATCGCCATAATTTTCTCAGCGATGGCTTTGATTCTTTCTATATCGGCTTGAGTGGTGCCTATATCTTTTTGATCTTCTGCTACGGATATATTGAGGCTACTTGAACCTATTGTTGTACCTGCACTGCCCAGACCAACGATGATGCCGGCTTGGCTTGCTCTCAGTCCCAGTTGTGCAGCAAATGCCATAGATTCTCCCTCTACAGCAAGTTGTGATGCCTTACCTGCTTGTACCCCCATCAAAGCAGCACCTACTAAGGCGCAGGTAAATGTGACCGCCATGCCGATGTACATCGATTCTTCGTCAGATGCACCACTTTCCTTGGCGATAGCGGCAACACCGTTACCCAGCAACTCTGGTGAGGTGAGAAGAGGCGTAATCGCAGCCATTGGGTTGCCACTAGCCAATGTAGCAGCCATAAATACGAGTGTTAATCCCATTGCCATGATCGGGGCAAATTTTCTTGCTTGTTCATCTGACATCCCGCATCCCTTCAAAATTTCTAGGGACAATGCTGTGATGCCAGCGGAAATACTCATATCTGGCCCACCACTGTGTTTACTGATTACGCTAGCAACGGTTTGTATCAGCATGAGTGATGTGATGGCCAATAAAGGTGCGGCAGCAGTACCCGTTGCCACTGTTAACGCTGCTGCGCCTGCAACAGCTAAGGCTGCGCCTATGCATGTAAAGACGTCCGTAATAATGGAAAGAACCTTTCCTTTTCGTTCTTTTCTACGCGCGCTTTCCATCTTATGGATACAGTCGTGTAGTTTCTTTATGATGTCATCAGAGGCTTTTTTGCGATTAATTAAATCGTTATTGAGATCTAATTGAATGTTTTTTATCACCGCATTGTTTAACTCGCTGAATAAAACCATTAGGGCATATTGTCCGGCTTCTAAATCTGCACTAGATGAATTTGTGTTGGGTGCGTCAATAGTAGGTTGACTAAACTCATTGTTATTAGCGTCAATTTCCTGTAGGTACTTAGCTAGTGTTGAATAGGCATTGGAAAGATTGCCGTTGAGTGTCGTTTGACTAGAATCTTGTGTTTCTCCAACAGATAATGAGCTAAGAGAATTTGCGTATTGTGCAGCTGTGTCGTTTGTTGTGATGACGGCCATAGTAGTCTCTCTTCAAGATGCGAATTGACGGGTTTGCAGGGTTGACACCAAATGCTGAGCACGTTGACGCATGGTGGTATGTTGTGGCTTATCTTGTGTTTCTTCTAGAAAAATCTCAAACACAGTTTGTGCTTGCTCATGTCGATTTTCTGTTAGGCAACATTGCCCCATATAGAAAAGAGAAGTGGCATCATCGACATTTAATGTGGTGGCTATGCCAAAAGCGATAATCGCTTCTTTATATTGCTTCAACATCATCAGGCAAGATCCTGCCGCTTTGTAATACTTGGCATTACTAATATCTTGGTTAATCAAGAGCCAAAACATTTTTAACGCATCCAGATGCTGCCTCATCTGGTAGTGTCGATAACCTAGTGCGTACAGAGCTTCTTGTTCTTGTTCTGAAAATACACGCGTTGGCTGTGATATTTCACCAAGCTGCTCAATGGCCTGTTTTAGTGCATCAAGGCTAATTTTAGGGTCAATGTGTTGGCTCATTTTTTATCTCATCTCATTGAGTTCCAAGCACAAGCTATGTCACTGCTATACAACATATCAAGTCATTAAGTAGTGACATAACTTGCATAGATTGGTTACATTTTTTGTACAACGCCTTGATTTTGATCTGCGATCAGTTTCAAAACAGATGACAAAAGTGATGTGGTTTCACCAGTTTTACTCATCATGTCTTGTAGTTTGACCATGTCTAGTTGCTGTGTGCTGTTGAGTGAATCGAGCGATGATTTGCATTGTGCGATTGCTGCATCTTGCGTTGCGTTGTTGTTCGGGTCATTATTTTTTAATGCTGTATAAGTAGCAATTTGATCATTGAGTGCCTTCATTTGTTCATTTCTGGAGGCGATGGCAGTCATCAGAGTCGCAATTTGGGAGCTCAATCCTTCTGCACGAGATGTCATGACAGACCACATTGCCGCAGCAAGATTGGTTTTCGCCTGTGCTGTTAATGCGGTAATGCGAGCATTTGCTTCATCACCTAGAGTTACTACGCCATTTGTTACGGTGGTTGGTGTTACGGCCATGATAATTTCCTTTTGTGTTGGATTAATTTCAATTCAAAATTAAATAAAGTTGGTTGGTAGTTTGCGATTGGTACGTGATGTTGCTGGTTTGCTAGTTCGATCCTTTTGATCATTTTGGTTAATTGAGTGACGGCGGTCTTCTTGTGCAAGTTGGTCAGCATGACGGACAACTTCTGGCGGTAGAGATGCACGCATAAATGCTTGTAAGCTATCAGGAGTAAAGCCTGCTGTTGCATACATCTTTTGTTCTTCAGCGAGCATTTGTCCAGCTTTGTTTAACAATTGCTGAGCCTGTTCGATGGTTTTTTGTGACCGCTTAACAGACTTCTCAACTTCATATTGATTCATAACGAGCTCCTAAAAACGTTTATTGCATATTCACTACATTTACTTTGTGACAAAAAAAAGCATGAGGTTCCATAAAATTAAAAATATATTTTTTGATATGTTTTTTTAGGGAAATCATTTAGGATTAACCGATTGTTAGTCGCCAAGTGATTAAGTGATCGGTCATTTTTGCGTTATGTTTGATTAAGCAACTGACATTGAGGCATGGAAACATTAACAAATTTTATGAATGGAGAGGATGATGAAAACAATTGTTAAGTATTTATTTTTTGTTTTTGCGCTGACATTAAGTCAGTTGTCTTGGGCATGTTATTACTATTCAGATGGAGATCCGCGTTGTCCGGTTTGTCCGGAAGGAACTCAACAATATCGCCTTAATTTAGGTATGTGTGTTGATAATCCTCGATCAGGATATGACTGCCCAGAGCAGGGATATATTTGCTATGAGAAATGCCGTGACGGTTATTCATCATCAGGCGTGGCTACTTGTCATTACACGGGCGGTGGAACAACGTATACCAAAAGTTGTCATACTGAAAAAGTAACTTGTTCCTACTACAAAGGTACCAAAGTCATTAAAAAATGCTCTGGCGGTGGAACAAAATGTGACGATTGCAGAGATGGCTATGCTGATGATGGTTTGATTTGTCGTTATAAAGGTGCGTGGGACTACGCAAAATCTTCTTATACTCGAACAGATACAACAAAATATAAAAGCGCCTGTACCACACCTGGATATGTTTACGATGGTGGTGGTGAAAAAGGGAAATGCAAATGCACCATGTCACTAACAGCGACGACCTCGGTTAGTTACGGTACGTTCTACAGCCCTAAAACTAAAGTCACTTTGACCGCGACTGCTAGCAATGTAAAAGCATGTGGTGCGGCTTCTATTGCAAAATTTACTGCCTCCTTTAAAGATGCTGCCAATAACGAAGTTGCTACTTGCAATTCCACTGATGGCCGGTCTTGTTCTGTTATTTGGGATGTTCCTGTAGGAAGCTACAGCATCAAATCCACGATATCAGACACAGAGTATGCGGGTGAGGCAACTTCGGCGGCGATTCCTGTGACCGTAACGGCGATTCCAGCGACATTATCCATTACTGCGCCAACTAATAATGCTTCTTATCTCACGACCAGTAGTTTTTCATTGGTAGCTAATAGTAATATCGAAAATGGAGTTGTCGATTTTTACAAAAACAATGAGGGTAGTCCTTGGGTTGTATGTACATTGACAGCAGTACCTGTTGGTTATTGTACTTATACTGTTCCTGCCAATACTCTCACGGCTGGTAGTTATAGTTTGCAAGCCAAAGCAAGAGGTACAACGGTAGTGTCGGCGCCGATTGCCTTTACTATCACTTCGCCAGTTGTTCCTACGGTATCCATCACGTCACCTACTGCGGGTGCTTCGTATTCTCCTACTGATACGATTTCTTTAGCAGCGACCAGCAATACATCGGGCATCACGATTGATTTTTACAAAAATACTGAAACCAGTGTATGGAACAGTTGTTCGATCGTTGCGCCTGCTACTTCTTGCAGTACGACGTCATCAGCTAGTATCGGAACAGGTGGAAGTAATACTGTGGTGGCAAAAATTCGTGGTACTAACACGACATCATCTGCAGTTTCTTTTACTGTTGGTGCAACGGTTACGATGACTTCACCTGTCAATAATGCTTCGTATGCGCGCAGTAGCACGATTCCACTGACTGTCACTAGCAATGTGGCGAATGGTGTAGTCGATTTTTACAAAAATAATGAAACTAGTCCGTGGGTTGCGTGCACGATTGGTACGACATCTACGACTTCTTGTACTTATACTGTTCCTGGCAATATTCTTGCTGTTGGTAGTTATAGTATGAAAGCCAAGGTGAGGGGTACGACTGCAACCTCATCTACAGTTAACTTCACTGTTACGCCTTAATCATATAAAAACTAACCCTATGTTTTGCTAGTTGCTAGTTGCTAGTTGCTAGTGATTGGGGTTAGTTTTTTTGTTTTTTTAACGTGCTAGTTTAGTATTTTTAGTGGGGAGTATGCATGATCCAATATCAAATCGCCGTAGTGGTCGGTAGTTTGCGCAAGGATTCCTTTAATCGTAGATTGGCAACCGCAATTACCAGATTGGCACCGCCTGAATTTTCATTCACGTAAATAGAAATTGGTGATTTACCTTTGTACAATCAGGATGATGACGGGCATCAACCTGCATCTGTACAACGCTTAAAAGCCGAAATTAGTGCAGCGCAAGGGGTGTTGTTTTTGACGCCTGAGTACAATCGCTCTATTCCAGGTGTGCTAAAAAATGTGATTGACCATGGGTCTCGTCCATATGGTCAAAGCGTTTGGTCAGGCAAACCTGCTGGCGTGTTGGGCGTGTCGATGGGAGCGATTGGTACGGCAATGGCACAGCAGCATTTGCGTAACATTCTTTCCTACTTGGATATGCCTACACTTGGTCAACCCGAGGCATTTATTCAAGCAAAAGAAGGTTTGTTTGATAGTGCTGGCAATATTGGCTTGGACAGCAAGCAATTTCTACAAAATTGGATGAGTCGCTACGTGGCTTGGGTGAAAAAACACGTAGCGTAAGCTTGATTAGGATTGATTCAATTTTTTCATTTCTTTTGAATCTAGCGTGAAAAACTGCTCTTTTTCTCCATGGTTGCAGTGAAAAAACAATCCGGGACCTTGAGAAGTCATTTTGGTTGAATACTCAAAATCAGTAATTTCACATTGAGTCCTGGATTGTTTTGCATATTTTTTTAGAGCATTCAGATTTCCCATCATGCTTGCATAAAAGTTGGTACAAGAAGAATGCTCGGATACACCATTGGATGCATAGATAATTAGTTTATGCGGCTGGATGGTATCAAACATATTTTTCATAAATTCTATTCCTTGACCATGAATATGCGCCATACCTACTTTTTCTGAACCTATCATTAATATGCCTGTGCAGTACACTAATCCGGTTGTGTAGAGTTTTATCTCACCGTCAGCGCGCTCCTTAATTTTACATTCGTCTACATAAACTTCTTCATTCTCTTGCTTTATGTATTGAGCTTGGGCGATTTTTTGTTGCATTTCTTTGCTAGTAGAAAAGAGGGATGCAAAAAGGTTAGAAAGAGTTTTGGAAATCAGTCCTGTACGTCCGGTATGAATGGCTCTTTGTGCATGCGTAACCTGTAAGTTGATCGGAGAATAGCTGTTTTGCCCTGTGCTTGAAGGGCGAATACGAGAAAAGGTGACGGTATGAGAATGATATGAGACAGCCCGAATATTGGCTACGTTTTGCGCATTTCCTATTAACTTCGTCAAACCAGTACGGTTGGCTTGTATAAAAGGGGAAAAATTTTTAGATAGCATGGCAGTCATTCCATTTGATTAAGTGGCGAAATTTTAAAATAAAAATCCCAATAATTTCCTAAAAGCTAATTGTATGTTGACTTTTCGATAATGTTTTGCGGCTCAGATTTTATCCTACTATACCTAATGTTATAAAATACCGGCTTTCCCGATAATTCTATTTATTTGATGTGCTTCATTTAGGTGAGGCGCCTCATGTGTCCTATTTATTTCATTTACGTCCTCAAAAGGTTCTTCCGTGCTTTCCACAGCAAACATCACTATTCAGTTTGGCGCTAAGCCTTTGTTTGAAAATATTTCCGTTAAATTTGGCGATGGCAATCGTTATGGTTTGATTGGTGCCAATGGTTGCGGCAAATCGACTTTCATGAAGATTTTAGGCCGTGATCTGGAGCCGACATCCGGTACCGTCATGCTTGATATTAATGAGCGTTTAGGTAAATTGCGGCAGGATCAGTTTGCTTTTGAGGATATGCGAGTTCTGGATGTTGTGATGATGGGCCACACTGAAATGTGGACAGCGATGACGCAGCGCGATGCGATTTATGCCAATCCAGAAGCAACGGATGAAGACTACATGCAGGCGGCTGAATTAGAAGCCAAGTTTGCTGAATACGATGGTTATACAGCTGAAGCACGTGCTGGTGAGTTGTTGCTAGGCACAGGTGTGGCGATTGAGCAGCATCAAGGTTTGATGAGCAATGTGGCGCCTGGTTGGAAGTTACGGGTATTGCTGGCGCAGGCCTTATTTTCTAATCCGGATATTTTGTTGTTGGATGAACCGACTAATAACCTGGATATCAACACCATACGCTGGTTGGAAGAGGTGTTGAACCAGCGTGATTCAACCATGATCATCATTTCCCATGATCGTCACTTCTTAAATCAAGTTTGTACCCATATGGCTGATATGGATTACGGCACGCTGAAAATTTATCCTGGCAATTACGACGATTACATGCTGGCCTCCACACAGGCGCGTGCGCAGCAATTGGCTGTTAACGCAAAAGCCAAGGATAAAGTGGCGGAACTGCAGGATTTCGTACGTCGTTTTGCAGCGAATAAATCCAAGGCAAGACAAGCTACTTCACGCGCCAAGCAAATCGAAAAAATCAAGATTGAAGACGTCAAACCTTCCAGTCGTGCCAACCCATTTATCCGTTTTGATGGTGAAAAGAAATTGCATCGTCTGGCAGTGGAGGTACAGGGGTTGAGCAAATCCTATGATCGCACTTTGTTTAAAAATGTCGATTTGCTGGTGGAAGCCGGCGAGCGCATCGCCATCATCGGTGCCAATGGTGCCGGTAAGACGACGTTGTTGCGTTGCATAGGTGATGCAAATATTTGTGGTTTGTCCGCTGATAAAGGTAGCGTGAAGTGGGCTGAACACGCCAATATTGGTTATATGCCGCAGGATCCGACAGAAAATTTTGCTGTTGATAAAAATCTCACAGACTGGATGGGCCAATGGACTCAGGAAGGGGATGACGATCAAGCCGTGCGTTCGATATTAGGGCGTTTGTTATTCAGTGGTGATGACGTCAAAAAATCCGTGCAAGTTCTTTCTGGTGGTGAAAAGGGCCGCATGATGTACGGTAAGTTGATGTTGGGTCGCCATAATGTGTTGTTGATGGATGAACCAACCAACCATATGGATATGGAGTCCATCGAATCCTTGAATATTGCGCTAGAAAAATATGCCGGCACCTTGATTTTTGTTTCGCACGACCGTGAATTTGTTCAGTCGCTGGCGACGCGTATTTTGGAAGTGAAAGAGGGGGAAGTGATTGATTTCCGTGGTACGTATGAGGATTATTTATCGAGTCAGGGAATCCAATAAAAGTTGGATTCTAATAATTTCGTCGTTCCTGCGGCTTTATGAGGGAACCCAGCGTCTTTCCTTGTTTACTGTCAAAGCCACTGGGTCCCCGACTAAATCGCTTGAGGACGACTGTTTTGAGTTTTTCCGTATTCACATCGTTTCCTCAAGAATGACGAAGATGATGAGGACTGATCGATCATCTCAGCTAATCAGCTAATTGATACTTTTCAGGTAGGTTTGATAACCAATTTTGGAAACGTCTGAGCTGATTGAGCGTATATCAAGGGACGATGAGGTCTGAGGTAGCATCAAATAATTCTTACCTTGTTCTTGCCTTAGGACGTAGCCCAAATCTAATAAGCCAGCTACTTCAAGGGCATACCAGCTTGGTCTATCCTCACCGGAATGCCATAGGGATGATATGTGTGATGGATCAGTATCAGGAAGTGGTTTGATTGCTTCTAGAAACGTTCTGCTATCCATTGTTGTGATGGAGAATCGCTCCCAAATTGCTTCAGGAAAAGCTGTTTCTAGCCAAAAACGCGCACCACGGAATGCTCCGCCTTCAATAAAAGCTTGATTGACTCCCCAGGACCAGACACCTACATCCAAAATGCAATAATTTTCTTTCGAGCCAGCAATGGCTCGGCGATTCCCAAGAGCAATATCCTGCCGGCTCCTGCGAATACGTTCGAATTGAGCATCAGCCTCCTTCTTAAATTGTGTGTTGGCACCTTCAAGTAAATCATGGTGGATATCGTCCCAGTAACTTTGGATATTTGCTCGTTTAGGATCTATTTTTTTCGGATATAGCCAGGCATTCAGTACATGTAATGCATGTGTTTTTTCTTCCCCTGCGTCAGCTTGACGATACTTTTCTATGACTAAGTTGGCTTTATGTTCTGCTTCTTTTTGCAGAATAGTTGTGTATTTGGATTTGATCAGAGGTAACGAAGGCGTGATTTGGGGAGTTGTTTGGGACTGTATATTTGATCTCGCTGCAGTTTGCGGTTTTAAGCCCTTCTTTTTATTTTCTAAGATTAATTGATCATCATAAAAATCGATGAAATTAACGCACCACGGAAAATACGCGAGGTGATCTGGATGCTTGGGGTCGGTAGCAATCATGCCGCGTTGAACGGCATAAATAGTTCCATCTTGCGTAAAGTAAATGCCGCCTGAACTGCCATTCGAAGCATGATGTCCTGTTTTGATATGGTCATGTCCTATTTGTATTGGCAAGCCAACATAAAATTCGGAGCATCGATTAGCTACCTCATCACGCTCTCTCAAAACGGTTGTGTTTTGTACCGTGAACCGACGATTTCTGGTTGGAGAGGTAACCTTCAAGGCAACTTTGTCGGCAGTATCAGCATAGGCATTAACACCGATTACTTTCGCATCTTGAATGACACCATGTGTTTTGCCGTTATTCCAGAATAGTAGTTTGTTTGTTAATGCTTGCAGCTTATGTCCGCAACGCTTGATAAAGTCGGTTAATTTTCTGGGACGCATTGCCATTTCTGACATTTTTAAATGCGATCCTGCTGAATATCCCAGAAAATAAAGTTCGGTCGCGCCATCAAGCGTGGTGGGGATTTTTAAGGGCGTATAGCCATATTTTTTTCCTGGAGAATTGGCTAATTCCAGAATAATAAAATCTCCGCCAGCGCCGCAAATCAAGCCATGTTGCTGCGCAATTTCACTATCTGCTGCATGTGTTTTTAGAACAGCAAACACTTCTCCTTTCATCCCGGCCTCGTGGGCGCCAAAGACGACCGAATGATGGTTGTTCTTTTGGATGCAATGGCGTGAAGTGAGAAATAAGTTGGGTGCAATCAGAATGCCAGAACCGTTTCCTTGTTGTGATTTGATGTGATTGTTTGTAATCACTTTTCCTGTTTGTTGCTGTTTTGCACGCAGCATGTTTGCTACTGAGTCGGTGACACGGCCTTCAATTAAAGAAATGCCTCGGTTGTGTATCGGCTGACGATATTGTGGTTTTTCTTTGGGTGGTGTGAGGTAGTCATCGTCATCGAATTTGGGAAACGGTAATGTGCCCGCTGACAAAGAGCGTCTTAGTGGAGTCGGATATGGTGGTGACGAAAAAGGTGATGAATTACAGGTGTCAGTCGAAGGTGTTTCCAAATCGCCTGCAAACGATGTGAAGCGTTCTGGTGTTGCAGGATGGAGAGGGCTATCGTATTTTTTTGGAAGAAAAGTATCTAAAGCACGGAGTAATTGATTATTACCCGTTGTTTTATATAGACGTTGAGCGATGTCTTTGAGCGATTTCCCTTCATGAATGGGATCGTCAACCGAGAATTTATCCCCCATGAGTTTTTGGGTAAGTATGGTTGTCATTGCTAGGTCAGGTGTATTTGGAGCAGAGGACATCAGTGTTGTGATGATCAATTCCCGTGTGCTAGCGCTTAACTCTTCTTCGGCATGCGATTGAAGTAGTGTTGTTACAACGGCACTGTCATTTCTTGAAATCGCAGACTCAAGCTGATGATTGAGTGTGGGCGCCTGGTCAGCTAGAGGTCTCGCTTTAGTTGAAGAATGTAAAGGATGAATGTTTCTAGCAATAGGTGAAAGCATATAGCGGCTCGTGTGTTGGGTTTGAATTAGGACAAAAATGAATGCATGGACGATAAACAAGTATTTTGCTAGAATTACGCGCCGTTTGGCGTCTCGATTTTCTCTTATTACCCTCGTTATTATGAAAAAATTCTTTGCACTTCTCGTGCTGGCTGGTTTTGCCAATGTTGCTCATATTGCGCATGCAGCGGATGTTGTTGGTGATGCCAAGGCTGCCACAAACAAAGTTGCCATGTGTATCGGTTGCCATGGTATTCCAGGATATAAAGCGACTTTTCCTGAACTTTATCAAGTTCCCATGCTAGGCGGACAATCAGCAAAGTATCTTGAAAATGCTCTCAAAGCTTATCAAAAAGGTGAGCGTAAGCATCTTTCTATGCGTGGTATTGCAGCGAGTTTGTCTGATCAGGACATAGCAGATCTTGCTGCTTATTATTCGCAGCAAAAATAAGGGAATAGAGGAATTATTGATTATGAAGATGAATAAAAATTTTATTCTGGCAGGATTGTTGTTGTCCGGTATGTTTGCGCTACAGGCTCACGCTGCCGCTGATATTGCTGCTGGAAAATTGGCTGTTGAGAAAAATAACTGTGCTTCTTGCCATGGCGCAAATTTTAATGATCCAGTTGACCCTAGCTATCCCAAATTAGCCGGCCAGCATCGTGATTATTTGGAGCATGCTTTGATTGCTTATCAACGTGGTGGTGATGCTGCCAATGGTCGTTCGAATGCCATCATGGGTGGTCAGGTTAAGGCTTTATCACGTCAGGATATCCGTAATATTGCTGCTTATTTGCATAGTTTGCCTTCCTCTTTGGTGTTGCGTAAATAAGTACGTAATAAGCAAACAATAAAAAACCAGGGGCAACCTGGTTTTTTTTCGTCTATAGAAATTAATTCATATCAACGCTGTTTAATGCACTCAATATACGCGGCGCCATCTGGTGGCAAACCCGTACGTTGTGCCGTCCACATCATTTGCCCCAAACATTCCATGATGTGATGATGTGCTTCATGTTCTGAATCGAGACGCTGTGATAATTTGATGAATGCAGTCCGTATGCCTGGTGGTTGATCGATAGAAATTTGTTCTGCGATCGACAAATGCATAGCCAAATGTAAAAACGGGTTGCTGATGCCATTTTCAACCGAATAATCAGCATGGATGGCTGATTCCATATCTTCCAATGTGCTCGTATATTCTGGATGTTGTTTGATCCAATCGGATGCGATGATTTCGATGGGAGTCAGGATTTCATGTGCGCAATATTTGCGATACGTTTCGCAAAAAAAACGACGCACGTCTTGTTGTGAAGGGTTAAACATGGCTTATTTGGGGGTGGATATAGGGGGTGTAGGTGTTTTAGATTTGTATTCGCATAAATCCATCACCATGCAATTCCAGCATTGTGGGTTACGCGCAGTGCAGGTGTAACGTCCATGCAGAATCAGCCAATGGTGTGCATCAAGCTGAAATTCTTTAGGAATCACCCTCATCAATTTTTGTTCAACGATATCAACATTTTTACCCGGTGCGATGTTGGTGCGATTGGAGACGCGGAAGATATGTGTATCGACGGCGATGGTAGGTTGGCCGAAAGCGGTATTTAAAACAACATTCGCTGTTTTACGGCCTACTCCGGGCAATTCCTGTAATTGTTCGCGGGTGCGTGGGACTTCACCTTGATATTTATCTAGAAGAATTTGGCAGGTTGCGATGGCGTTTTTGGCTTTATTGCGGAATAAGCCTATCGTTTGAATATACGGCGTCAATCCTTCCACGCCCAAGGCCAGTATGCTGTCTGGTGTATTGGCAACGGGGAATAATTTGCGCGTCGCTTTGTTCACCGACACATCGGTTGCTTGGGCTGACAGCATGACAGCAATCAATAATTCAAATGGCGTGTTGTATTCGAGTTCAGTGGTGGGATGTGGATTGGCGACTTGGAAGCGCTGGAACATCTCACGACGTTTGTTGTTATTCATGGATTTTTGTCTTTTTGTAATGCTTCTTTTTTTAATCGCGCACGTTCCAAGGCGGCTTGAATGATGGTTTTTTTGCGTTCTTGCTCACTTTTTTCTTCTGGCGTGATGCTAGTTTCTGCTTCGACGGTTTTGAGCTTATCTAATGCTTTGGCCGCCAAGCGTGCATCATTTGCCTGTTTTTCGTATTCCAAGCGCGCGTTGCGGCGCGTGTAGCGGGTACGTGCTTGCTCTGCTTGTTGCTCAGACCATGCTGCCCATCCGGTTTTGCCATCACTGACAGGAATCATCGTGATGCAATCGACCGGGCATGGGGCGACGCATAAATCACAGCCTGTGCAGAGGTCTGACAAGACCGTGTGCATTTGTTTGGCACTGCCGATAATGGCGTCAACTGGACAAGCCTGTATGCACAATGTGCAACCGATGCAGAGTGTTTCGTCTATGACTGCGATTGGGCGTTCGCGTTCAACACCATTGGATGGGTTGAGTGGAATGACTTTTTTACCCAATAAATGTGCTAGTCGCGCTACTCCTTCTTCGCCACCGGGTGGACATTGATTGTAGTTGGCCTCTCCATCAGCGATGGCGTGTGCATAATCCCGGCAGCAGGGATAAGAGCATTTGGTGCACTGTGTCTGCGGTAGCAGGTCTTGGATTTGATCAGCGAGAGATTTTGACAAGATAGAATTTAAGAATAAGTTTTGATAAAGTTTTCAACACGTGGATAAATGACTTCACGCCATTTTCTTCCAGAAAAAATACCGTAGTGACCGCATTGCGGTGCCATGAAATGTTGCTTCATGGAAGACGGAATATTTTTACATAACTCGTGTGCGGCCTGTGTTTGTCCGGGGCCGGAAATGTCGTCCAATTCGCCTTCAATCGTGAATAAAGCAACATTCTTGATATCCTGTGGACGTACTAATTGTCCATCTACTTTCCATGTGCCGTGTGGTAGACGAAATTCCTGGAAAACGATTTTAATTGTCTCCAAATAGTACTCAGCTGGCATATCGAGGACAGCATTGTATTCATCATAAAATTGACGATGCTCTTCAGCTGATTTTTCATCGCCTTCGATCAGATGCATAAAAAAATCTTGATGACTTTGTGCATGACGCCCGGGATTCATAGCAATAAATCCCGCATGCTGTAAAAAGCCGGGATAAACCTGGCGCCCGAAACCTGGAAAATTAGCTGGAACGCCGTAAATGACGTTATTTTCAAACCACGACAGTTTTTTTTCTGTCGCCAAATTATTCACTTCAGTCGGAGATTGTCGTGGATCAATAGGCCCACCCATCATAGTCATTGTTTTCGGTAGCATAGGATCTTTTGCTGTTGCCATTAGCGAAACAGCGGCAAGCACAGGAACAGTGGGCTGGCAAACTGAAATGACGTGCAAATCAGGGCCAAGCAATCGAATGAATTCCTGCACGTAGGCAATATAGTCGTGCAAATGAAATGGCCCAACTGAAGCGGGAATCATCCGCGCATCAATCCAGTCAGTGATATATACATCATGCTTTGGTAGCAAAGTACGTACGGTATCGCGCAGAAGGGTCGAGTGATGGCCAGACAAAGGCGCTACTAATAAGACTTTTGCTTGTGGCGATCTGTGAATTTTCTGGAAATGAATCAGATTGCAAAACGGTTTTGCTAAAACATTGACTTCATGAGTAGCGGTAGTTTTGCCATTAACTAATGTAGATTGAATGTTGAATGCAGGTTTTTCATAATCCTTGCCCAACCGATACATTAGCTCGTAAGCGGCAGCGATGCGTTGTGCAAACGGAGCATGTGCAAATGGTGAAACTGGATTGGTGAATAATTTAGCGGCTGTCTCAGCCCATTGTGTGAAAGGAGCTAAGAGGGCTCGCTGCATTTCATGAAGTTGGTAAAGCATCATATTCCTTTTGTAAGCAATGCGTACTAAGCGCATTCTGCGTATTCACACGACTTCGTAAAAACCAGCGTTGATGCAGTGCATCATAAGCCTATTTCTAGAATCTTGTAGTGTGTAGCAGTGTTGAATAAAGTGAATATGATGATTGTAGATTGATAGGTTTGTTGCTTTAACCTATGGTGCCCACGGAGGGACTCGAACCCCCACACCTTGCGGCACATGGACCTGAACCATGCGCGTCTACCAATTCCGCCACGTGGGCAATTGCCAAGATTTCTATGCAATTTGCAGCCGGCGATTATAGTGGAAAACCTTTTTATCTCAAAATTTTTTATATTGAAAAATGCATCATGGTCAAGTGACAGTACTTGCCCCCCAAAAAAAACCGAAGCTTTTAACTTCGGTTTTGAATCCACATTCTGGCAGGAAGTGGAGGGGGGAACACATGAAATATTTCCATAAGACAACAAGGTCATTGTAGGAAATTATTTTAAATTTGCCAAGCGCTGCTTTGCGATTTGTGCGGCGTTGCTCCCCGGGTATTGTGCGACTAATGTTTCTAGAGATTTTTTGGCTGAATTTTTATCTTTCAGTTCGGTATAACAACTTGCAACATTTAATAAAGCATCGGCAGCTTTTGGATTGTTTGAGTAATTCTTTACGACTAATAATTGCGCCGCAATTGCGTTTTTATATTCGCGTTGCGCATAGTAAGCATTACCTAACCAGTACTGTGCAGAAGCTGCATTATTAGATTGTGGGTAACGTTGTACAAAATCAAGGAATGCAGTGCTTGCATTTTTGTAATCCGCATTTTTGAAAAGCGTTAAGGCATCGTCGTAGAACTTTTGTTCTTCTTCTTGTTTTTGTTGGGCTAACTCTTTGTTTGCTTCTTTTTCATCAGCTGCAGCTTTTGCTGTTGTTTCGAGTTTACGCAGCCTATTATCAAGATCAATATAAAAATCTTTTTGACGCCGCTGTGTATTACTTAATTCATTGGTCAGCACCTCAATGTCACCACGTAACTTGGTGATGTCTTGTTGTAATTGTTCATTTTGATTGAGTAGATCAAGCGTGCCACTTTTATCGGCTTTTTTATCTATCCGTGTGCTCATTTCAAGTTGCATGGCTTCAACTTTGCTACGCAGTTCAATGATTGCCTTACGTGCTTCATCATCATCAAACAAACCGGCATTTGCATGTAGCGGTGTATAAAAAAATATGGCCAGGCAAGTGGCGATAATAGAGAATTTGAATGTGGATTGTAGAGAGCAAATCATCATTGCATCCTTAATCTAAGGATTATTTAGGTGGTTTTTGTGGTGCGTATTGAAATTCGAGTAAATCAGACTAGCGCAAACCGCGCAGAGTTGCTTTTACGATGCAAATTAATTAATGTAAAAACAACTCTGATTTTTGCGTTTTAGAGATAAATTTATTGATAAACAATATCTGCACGGCGGTTTTCTGCCCAAGCAGCTTCATTGCTACCTGTTGCTTTGGGTTTTTCTTTGCCATAAGAAACGGCTTCGATTTGTGCGTCAGATACGCTTAATGTTGTTAAAGATTTGCGTACGGCTTCTGCACGTTTTTGTCCTAATGCTAGGTTGTATTCACGGCCACCACGTTCATCCGTATTGCCTTGAATTAGCACTTTGCGGTTTGTATTTTTACTGAGATACGCAGCGTGTGCTTCAACGACGGGTTTAAATTCATTTTTGACGATGTAGCTGTCATAGTCGAAATAAACACTACGTTTTGCAAGGATGCCTTTTGGATCGTCCAGCGGATCAATCGGAGAGCTTGCAACATCGACCGTGCTGACGGTACGTGTATCGGATGCTGCAGGAGCTGGGGTGCTGATTGGCGCAGCGGCACGTTCTTCTACTTTGACTTCATCATTTTTCATTGGCGTGCTGCATGCCATGAGTAAAGTAGCACTGGATATAGCAATTGCTAACATTTTGATTTTTTGCATTGACTTCTCTCCTTGTGTGAAATTAACTACTTGGTTTTTTATTTCATAAACGGGCCCCAAGTGGGTTCCCGAATATCACTTACTTTTGTCGTTAAATATTGCTTCATGCGCCCGTCAATCGATGTGATCGCAAGCGAGTCGCGACGTCCAGATTCTGTAGCGTACATGATGTATTTACCGTTTGGGGAAAAACTCGGTGACTCATCTTTATTGGTATTTGATAAAGCTTGTTCCTGTGCATTAGATAAATTCATCAAAAATAATTGAAAACGACCTTCTCGGCGTGAAATATAAGCCAGTGATTTTCCATCAGGTGAAATGCGTGGGCTGATATTGTAATTACTGTTGAAGGTAATGCGTTGGACTTCTTTGCCGCTCAAGTTCATTTTGTAAATTTGTGGTCCACCGCTGCGGTCACTGGTGAAATAAATACTTTGTCCATCGGATGAAAATTGTGGTTCAGTATTAATATCTTTGTTGTTGCTTAAACGTTGTAAACCACTGCCATCGGCATTAACAAGATAGATCTGAGTTGATCCATCACGTGACAGTGCCAGAGCTAGCTTCTTTCCATCTGGTGACCATGCGGGTGCGGAGTTATTACCTTTGTAGTTGGCAATTACAGTGCGTTTTTGCGTAGGTAAGTGTTGTACATACACGACTGGTTTTTTGGCCTCGAATGAAACGTAAGCCACTTTTGTTCCGTCTGGTGACCAAGATGGCGAAATAATTGGGTCATTTGAGCGCAGTGCAATCTGCACCCCATCACCATCGGCATCCGCAATTTCCAATCGGTACTCATACGCAGTTTTGTTGACATAAGCGATACGAGTGGAGAATATACCGCGTACACCTGTCAATTTTTCGTGAATGTCATCGGCAATTTGATGTGCGGATGTGCGAAGTGAGCGTGTTTGCACGGCCTGTGACAGGCTGGATATTTGAGTCATTTTTAGCGTATCCAATAATTTATAGCGCACATCAAAGCGGCCATCTGCTAGCTTTTGTACGCTGCCAACTACTAATGCGTCCGCGCCGCGCGATTTCCATTCAACATAGTTAACAGTGCTTGTTTCCGAGATTGTGATACCTGTATCGATGACTTTAAACAGACCGCTGCGGGTTAGATCAGCTTTGATGATGGCGCTGATTTTTTGTGGGGCAATGGTTTCGTCGGCGAAGCTTGCAATTGCAACGGGGATTTGATTCGCACCAACGCCGGAAATATCGACGTTCAATTGTGCGTAAGTATTTGTTGTGACGGAAGCAATTGTCAATAATAAGGTTGCCGCAATGATATGTATGGCAGTGTATGTACGTAAGAAGTGAGTTTTCATAGGGCGTTAATCTTTCGGTCTATGCGTAATAGTCAGACTGGAAGGAACT
>CAZCIX010000013.1:42400-45743 GCA_964498835.1 uncultured Burkholderiaceae bacterium
TTTCATAGGGCGTTAATCTTTCGGTCTATGCGTAATAGTCAGACTGGAAGGAACTCTGCCAGAGTTATCAGGTGGCAGTGGAACAGATTTTTCAATGGCGCGCCGCACCGCTTCATCAAATCCTGGAGTGCCAGAGGATTTGAGTTTTTGTGGTAACCCACGTAGTGAGCCGTCTGGGAATAATTCGATTTTATATTCGACCGGATTATTACTTGTAATATCAGCGGCTAGATAAAACTGTGTATTAGATTTAATTTTTGCTGCGATCATCTGGATATAACTTGGATCTCCACGCTTATTACCAGTTGATTTAGGTGCATCAATACGTCCTGTAGTGCCAGAATTAATGGCATTGGTAATCCGATGCATTTCATCATCACGTGCTTTTTTCGCAGCGAGTTCTTGTTCAAGTTTTAGGCTGTGTGCTTTTTTTTGTCTTTCTGCTTCGATATTGCGTTTTGCTATTCGTTCTTCTTCTGCTTGCTGGCGTTTTTTTTCAGCCAATTTTTCAGCGGCTAGTTTTTGTGCTTTTTCTTTTTCAATTTTCTCTGCTTTTTTTGCCTTTTCCTGTGCTATTTGCTGTTTGATCAGGCGGGATTTTTCCTCAGCTTGACGCTTTTTTATTTGTTCTAATGCAATATGGGGATCAATCGCGGGAGCAATTTTTTCACTGATTGTTTGTTTTGTAGGCGTCAGTGTCGGTGCTGGTTTTTCAGGCGAGGGTAATGGTTTAGGTGTAGGTGGCATATTCCATATTTCAGCTTCTATGGCGATGGGCTTTTCATTTTGCCAGTTGACGCCAAGCCAAAGAAACGCAAACAAACCTACATGAACAAGTACTGCCAATCCAATCGCATGCAGGCGCTTGGGGTCTTGGGGAATGTGATACAGACTTGCTGCAGTCATAGAATCGTGGAATATCGATTGTTGGATTATTTTGTTGCCAACGCAACACGTTGAATACCCATTTTTTTTGCTTCGGAAATCAATTGAATGACATCGTCATATTTGTTTTCTTTATCTGCAGCAATCACCATTGGGTAATCAGGATGATCCTGATGTATCGCACGCAGTTTTGCTAATAAATCCTGTTTGTCGTTTGCAGTTTCAATACTGTTTTGTGTTTGTTGTTGCTGTTGTTGCTGTTGTTGCGTTTGTTGAACTTTGATTGTTGACTGTGCGTTCAGTTTTAGGCTGATTTCAATGTATTCGTTGGGTGGTTGGGTAGATTTTCCTGCTGTCGGTAGATCAATCACGCTTGGATTGGTCATGGGAGCTACTACCATAAAAATCACCAACAATACCAACATCACATCAATGTAGGGGACGACGTTGATTTCAGATTTGAGTTTTCGGGTGCGCCCACCACGCAAATTACTGGAAAATGAAGAGGCCATAAAAAATTTTAAATAACTTTAAAAAATTTAAATAATTTTAATGTGATTGCCGTTGCAAAATATTGGAAAACTCTTCGACAAAACTTTCAAAACGCATCGCTAATCGATCTATGTCATGAGAGTAGCGATTGTAGGCAAGGACTGCGGGAATGGCTGCAAACAGGCCAATCGCAGTCGCGATCAAAGCCTCGGCAATGCCTGGGGCAACGGACGCAAGCGTGGCTTGTTGTACGTTGGCCAAGCCACGAAACGCATTCATGATGCCCCAGACTGTGCCGAATAAGCCGACATAGGGAGAGACTGAACCGACTGAAGCTAAAAAGGATAAATGGGATTCCAACACATCCATTTCCCGTTGATAGGCAGCTCGCATAGCACGCCGTACGCCATCTAGTACCATACTATTAGTATTTATGTTGGCTTCTTGCTGGTTGTTATAAGCCGTTTTTGATTTAATGAATTCGCTCATCCCCGCTTCAAAAATGCGCTCAAGCGCACCTTTGCCACGACGATTGGTTGTCGCTTTTTGATACAAGGCTTGAAGATTACCGCCAGACCAGAAAAGGCGTTCAAATGCTGCCGTTTGCCTTTGCGCAGTTTTCAGTGCAAACATTTTCCTGAAAATATAATTCCAGCTCATGACAGAGACAGCGAGCAAAAGTAGCAACACTAATTGCGCGACGAGAGAGGCGTTGGTGATCAAAGAAAAAAAGGAAAGATCTTGAGTAATAGTCATTGAGTAAACGAAAATGAATAAGTGGACCAATAAGTCGTTAAGTAAAGAAGTACTTAACAAGTACTTAACAAGTACTTAAGTTGTTAAATTAATGGTGAGTGTGCAAATTGTATTTTTTTTAAAATTTCCGCTGGTATAGCGCATGGTCGAATGGTTTCCGTATTCACACATCCTATTTTGATGCGTGCTGTCGTGAGTAAAGTTTGGTTGCACCATATTTCCTGCAGAAATTGTATTGAAGCTTGTCCAAGTTTTAATACAACCGTATTCAATTTTAATGTGTCGTCCATTCTGGCCGGGACATGATATTCAAGTGCACTGTTTTTCACCACGAACATGACTTTTTGATCAATCGCCAAATCATGTTGATGCACATCTGCCGCACGCAACCATTCTGTGCGGGCTCTTTCAAAGTATTTGAGGTAGTTGGCGTAAAACACAATGCCACCGGCGTCGGTATCTTCGTAGTAGACGCGGATATTCCATGTGAAAGGTGCAAACATGTTAAATGATTAATAAAATTTCAAGGAAGATGAGGTAAAAGTGTTTGAGTTTTATTTTGATTATTCGATTATTCGAAAGATTTTTCTGAAAAAGTGTGAGTAACGCTGAAAAATGTTACCCACACTATGTTTGATTTATATGTTTGATTTATATGTGTTACGCAGGTTAAACGTAGTCCATGCGTACCAAATATCCACTCATTTATTTAACGTGGCAAGCCTCTACTTTTCTGGTGATTGTGCCATCCTTATTATTTTTGTTCGAGCATTTTTTGTATCCACCATTTTTAATAAAGTAGCAATCACCAGCTTTAGCGTTTGTGCCCATACCTCTAGCGCAGAAATCTTGGGTTTTATCGCATAGTTCCTTTGGACAGCGATCACTTGCCCAACTAGATGCACTCAACGAGAGTGCTGACAGTCCGATGCACAAGATTGCAGCGAATTTGAGTGGCGATGATTTTATTAATTTTTTCATAATAATTCTCCTGTTTGAGTATTTAATAATATTCGATTTTTTGTTGCATGTGACAAACTTGCGATAAAAGACTAGCAATACATTTGTTGCAAGTTGTTACGAAAAAATCAGGGGAATAACCTTATTTAAACCTATTAAAACTATTTTTTTCTTATGGTGAATGGTGAAAATCCTTGGCAAGTCGGCATCATTTCCAAATAATTAATATTCACATGTGGCGGTAGCGTGG
>CAZCIX010000014.1:0-40729 GCA_964498835.1 uncultured Burkholderiaceae bacterium
ACATTAAATTCATGTGCTTTTTTCGATAAACAGATGTAGTATTGCAACAGAAGCTGCGAGAACATGAGTTATGACCGACCCATATCAAACAATATGTGATTTGATGGGATTGTTTTTGTGGTTATGCATAAGGTTATTGTAAGTAGTTAGTATTGTGGATAATAAGGAGGTGTGTCATGTCAGGTGGGACGCAAAAAAAGCTCGGTAAGGTTCGCCCTCCTAGGGTGCAGATTACTTATGATGTGGAAACGGGTGATAGTGTTAAACAGAAAGCGTTGCCATTTGTGGTGGGTGTGTTGGCAGATTTGAACCCAGGTGGCGCTAACGAAACTCGTTTGCGGGATCGCTCTTTTGTCTCGATTGATGGTGATAATTTCGACAAAGTCATGTCCGCTGTTAACCCAACAGTATCGTTGTCCGTGCCTAATAAATTAAGCAGTGAGGGTGGCAATATGCGGTTGGAGATGTCGTTCTCTGAGTTGGATGCGTTTTCTCCGGGGCGCGTGGCAAAGTCTGTGCCTGAGCTAAACCAATTGTTAGAGGCGCGTGAACGCTTGAATGATTTGTTGGCCAAGTTGGAGGGCAATGATAAGTTAAACGATTTGTTGGCTGAGGTTGTACTGAATACCGAGGTGCAAGTGAAGGCTTGCGCTGAACAGCGTGAGCGCGAGCAGCAGTCAGATACTGTGGATAAGTCAGTAGAATAATAAGAATCTGTATATGTGTGGGACTGAGGTGTGGGTCGATTGGTACGCCCTTCCTCTATATTTTGTGGGAGTATGCAATGGGAACGTTGGCAGAATTAATGTCTGAGACATCCGGGAGTGGTGAGCAACCATCTGTTCTTGATTTGATTATTGAGCACGGCAGGATTGTGCGCGACCCTGCGCAGGCTGAAAAAGCAGCCGAAATGATTTCGGAATTTATTGACCAAGTGCCGCTACGGGTAACGCGAAAGACCTTGAATGCGGCTGAAATGATTGCTGAGCGCATTGCGGAAATCGACGCTTTGATTTCGCTGCAATTAAATGAAATTATGCATGCGGATGCATTTCAGAAGTTGGAGTCTACTTGGCGCGGGTTGCACAAATTGGTGCGGGCTGGTGAGGGCGCAACAAGTTTGAGTATCAAAATCTTGCCCGTCAATAAAATCGAATTGCTGAAGGATTTCGAGCGCTCTTCAGGTTTTGATCAAAGTACTTTGTTCAAGCTAATTTATGAGGAAGAGTTTGGAACTTTGGGGGGGGCGCCTTTTGGTGTGTTGGTGACAGACTTTGCTTTTGGACGCGGTGCGCAAGATGTGCGTTTGTTGGAGGAGCTATCTCATGTGGCTGCGGGTGCGCATGCGCCGTTATTGGCTGCACCAGCCGCAAGTTTGTTTGATATGGATAGCTTCTTGGATTTGAGTGCGCCACGTGATTTGGCTAAGATTTTTGAGAGTGGTGAGCTTTCGGCTTGGCGAGCGTTCCGTGATAGCGAGGATTCGCGCTATGTTGTGATGTCTTTGCCGCGTGTCCTCATGCGTTTGCCTTATGGTCCAGATACTGTGCCGGTTGAAGAGTTCATGTTCAAAGAAGATTGTGACGGTAGTGAACATGGGAAGTATTTGTGGGGTAGTGCTGCTTGGGCGCTAGCTGAGCGTATTGTCAATGCTTATGCTGAGTACGGTTGGTGCGCGGCGATTCGTGGAGTAGAGGGTGGTGGCAAGGTTGAGGATCTTCCTATGCATTATTATCACGCCTCTTCTGGTGATGTGGTGGCGAAGTGTCCAACCGAAACTGCGATTACTGATAGGCGTGAAAAAGAGTTGAGTGATCTTGGCTTTATGCCTTTGTGTTATGCCAAAAGTACTAACTATGCCGTGTTCTTTGGGGGACAGACGGCAAACCGCCCTGCTGTTTATGGTAGTGACCTGGCAAATGCAAACGCACGTTTGGCATCAATGCTGCCGTATATTTTGGCGGCATCACGGTTTGCTCATTATTTAAAATCGATTATGCGTGACAAGATTGGTAGTTTTCAGTCGCGGGCTACGGTTGAGAAATATTTAAATCAGTGGATTACACGTTACGTGACAGTGGATGATGAGGCTAGCCAGGATGTAAAGGCGCGCTTTCCGTTGCGTGAGGCGTCTGTGCAGGTCTATGAAGTACCCGGATCGCCTGGTGCTTATACCTCGGTAGTATTTTTGCGGCCGCACTTCCAATTGGAAGAGTTAACTGCTTCTATCCGTTTGGTTGCTGCATTGCCAGGAGCTGGTGGTAATTGATAAATATTTTGTAATTTATTTATTAATGGGTTGATAAATAAATAAGTTGGTGCTATTTTTATAACTAAGAATTTCGTTGTTATGGTTGTTGAAGTTGTTGTTTAGGTTGTTAAATTTTTCCAAAACTGGCAGTGCAATGATGTTGTTTGAGGGACTCTGGTTTTTCAATTCACTATAAAAATGGAGCATATATGTTACCAATGATTTTGAAACTGGCTGATAAAGTGAAGATTGAAGGCGAATCTTTAATGAAGGGTTATGAAAAACAGATAGACATTGAGCATTTGGAGCATGGTGTTAGCATGCCGATGGTGTCGGACAAGTCATCTAATTCGCGCACCTCAGGGCGTTGTAAGCATGATGAGTTCACATGTTGGATTCGATTGAGTAAGGCGTATCCAAAGTTGATCGAATCTTGTGCCAAAGGTGCTAATTTGGGTCAAGTAGAATTAGCGATGGTGAAAATGAGTGAAGGAAAAATTAGCGAAGTAGCGAAATACTCCTTGACCGATGTGTATGTGTCCTCGGTTTCTTTGGTGCCTGGCTTGGGTGATGAGGCTGCCACTACTGATTCTGGCGATACTTCTTTGCCATGGATTAAATTTGGTCTCAACTACCAAAGCATTGCTATTACTTATAATGAGTATGATGCAACAGGAGCTAGCAAAGGTGCTGTGTCATGTGATGCTATTACTGGTTTGGGTGCTTAAAAAGTGCCGTAGCACGGAGGAGGTAGGGAGGTGCGTGATTTGTTGTTTCACCGTTTCGATAATGCTGCTCAATCTAGTCAATTGAGTGGTTATGTTGAAGATGAAATGGTTGATGATGTCGCATCTGTTGTTCGAGAGGTGACGTTGTTGTTGAACACTAGATCGCCGCTTTCCGCATCCGCCTCTGCTGCTTTACCACGTCGTACAGTTTTAGAATATGGTTTGGCAGATTTTTTGCATCTTTCCCCGGTTTCTATGGATGATGCAAAGCAGTTGGCGCGTTTTATTCGTGAGGCTATTGTTGCTTATGAGCCCAGGCTGCAGGTGGATAATGTCGTGATCGATACCCCACGCCCTTGTCGTGATGCCGTGTACGCCGTCATATCTGGTCAGGTTCGCAAGCGTGACCTCAGTATTGTTCCTGTGCATTTTCCGGTACAAGTTGCTGTCGCTGCGCGTTCAATCGAATAACAATATTGTTAGAAATAACCTGCAGGAAAAAGACCTGAAGTGTTAAGACAAACGCAATTTAAACTGTAATTGTGTTGTGTCTCTGCTTGCGGAGAAGCTTTTGAGTTCGAATGATATGCCGTTTATGCAGTACTACCTTAAGGAGCTTGCCTCTTTTGAGGATGATTGCGCCGAATTTGCAGCTTGTTATCCTCAGGTGGCAGGTAATCTTGGCATGGGTAGCGAGGGGGCGAGTGATCCTCATGTGCGGCAATTAATTGAGTCGGTGGCTTTTATTGCCGCTCGGTTGAAACGACAAATCGATACGATACCCGGCGATTTGGCGTATAACCTGTTGCAATCATTGGCCCCGCATTTGGTTGCCCCTATTCCTGCAATGTCGGTGGCACGTTTTTCGCCCTTGACTGATCAACTGGATGCAGTTAAATCAATCCCCTCTAGTGCCATGCGCTTGCGTGCAATGTCTCCTGATGGGGAGTGTTTGTTTAGAACGTGTGCTACCAGCAGTGATAATGCTTTGTGGCCTTTGCAGCTTGATTGTTTTTGGGCAGGTGCTGATGCTTCGCCTAGAAATAAGCGTGCAGTTCCTGGCTACAATGAAAATAATGGTTTTGTGTTACGACTGGAACATCCTAAAAAAATGCTTGCTCCAGGGGATCCTGACGAGCTGACATTCTTTGTTTCGGGTGCTTTGAATCGTGCATTAGCTGCTGTGGAGGCATTTGTGTCTGGCGTGCGTGAGGTGCGTATGGTTGCACTGGATGGTTCTTGGACCGTGCCCGTTCCATTGGATCAAATCGTACCCCAGGGTTTTGATCCTGCACATCGTTTAATGCCTGTCGCACAACGTACTACTCATGCTGGTGCGTTAGCGCTTGAGTTTCTTACTTTTCCTAGGCGGTTTTGTTTTTTGAAGGTGCGCGGCTTGAATTGTCCGGTACCTAGTCGTGGTTTCTTTTTAGTATTTGTCATGGAGCGCTCTTTCATGGCTGCATTGGATGCAGTTAAAGAGAATATTGCAATTAATTGTTTGCCAATTATTAATTTATTTACGCGCAATCCCGTTGCCTTGCGTTTGAAGGGTGTGCGTGATGAGTATGCGATTCCTCGTGGAGATCTTGGTCGAGGTAAGTGGGATATATTCAATATTAATCGTGTACGTTTGATTGATCGAGATAAAGAGCGTGAAATACCGCAGTACCACAATGCCATGTCTGTGCATTCACATCATGTTGGCGATATTTCTTGGCAAGGTGTGCGCAGGGAAAGACTGAATTCTCAGTTGGGTCATGCGAGTTTAAACTTACGTTTTATCGGTTTGGATGGGGCGCAGGGACGGTTTGAATCTGAGATGGCAATGTTGGATTTGACTTGTACGCATTGTGAAGCACCGGATAGCTTGCAGGCAGGACAAAATTTAGAATTGTTGGGTTGGGGTGATGGTTATAAAGCGGAATTAGAATTTGTTCCTACTGCCTACGTACCGCCTATGCTGGCATCTGACACTAATATCAATGAAATGTTGAGAATATTGCAATGGCGCTCATCTGGCGCTACTGATTTGGCTGCGATAGTGCGGCAATATTTGCGTATTCATAATCGCACCCATACTGCCTATGCAAATGCGGCAACTGTTGCTTTGCAGGATATTCAACGACAAGTTGTGGCGATGCCTTGGGCGGTTAATCCAAGCCCTATGGTGTTGGGAATGGCATGCCGTTACGTGATTGCTTTACGCAGTGGCGATGAGGTAATCAGCGGTCGTTATTTATTCGCAAGCGTTGTTCGGCGTATTTTGGAACAAATGCATGATTTGCCATTGCCGCAAGAAGTGTTAATTCCCGGGTTGAATGGCGAGTTGCGGAATGTCAATTAAGTCTCCTGTTTTTTCATTGCCAACTACGGAGAATCAGACTAATAAGAAAGTTCACACACGGATCGAGGAAAAAATTGCCCTTAATGCAACAAATTTGGGCGATGTGGTTGATACGAGTGATGTGTGGTCTGATGTGTCAATTCAAGCCACCTCTTCCGAGAAATATTCAGATTTGGCCCAAGAAACGAGTTTTGCTGCTTTGTGTGCTGCGATTTGCCATGTGCATGGTTCTGAGGCGCAAAGTGATTTTCCTTTGCGTGGACGCTTACGCATGCGTTCACAAATTACTCCTTCTTTTCATCCGCGAGATTTTAGTCTAGAGCAAGAGGCCAGCGCTGGTATTGGAAAAAAATCGACTATGCCAACAGCACGTTTGGCTTTTCTGACTTTGGCGGGTGTCGGTGGTGCATTGCCTTGGTGGATTAGCGAAAAGATTTTGTGGGATCGTAGTGGTGCTGGAGCAGCATTACATGCTTTTTTAGATTTGTTGAATCGTCGTTTTTGGGAGTTATTGTTTTTATCGCAAAGTGTAGGCAGTAATCCACAGTACGGTTTTCATAATTCATATCACGCTCAATTATTGAGTAGTTTGTCTCATGCGATTGTTGGTTTGGGACATGATGCTATTCCATCTTGTGCAAACAATAAAGCAGCAATATTGCATAGGGTAAAACAATATTGTTGGGGTAGCGGAGGGGGTACGAGTGGTGTAGCTGCACTTTCTGAGTTGTTGACGGATGCTTGCGGTAGTCCAGTTAGTTTGCGTGAACATCATCCTTTGTGTTTGCCGGTGGGTGGGCAATCACAACTTTTCTTGGGTCCAGGCATTCGTAATCGATTGTCTTCAATTACTGGTGTGATTGGTGCCAAAGCATGGGTATTTTGTGCTTTGGTTGTGACAGTTTGCTTATCTAATTCTGATGATTTAAGCGACTATCTGCCCCCGCTTGAGGGGGATAAAGAGGGTGGGCGGCGTTTAAATTTATTGCGTGAAATTTTAGATGTATTTTATGTTCAAAATTTACCCCCGGTAATGTTGCAGATAGAGTATCTTTCTGGAACGAGTTTTTCGTGTTTGGGAAGTCGAGATTTGCGTTTGGGGTTGGGGGCCGCGTTGGCGGGTACTGGTGCGGTGGCACAGATTGTGAGATTTTCTGTGCCCATGCCTTCCTTGGTAGCACCTGTTTCGCATTAATTGCCGAAATTGTTGAAAATTATTGGATTCACCGAATAATAATAAATATAGATACAAATATAAGGATAATCACTGATGAGCACACATTCTTCAGCTAATACTGACATTCGTTCCATGGTGTCCAAGCTTGATGCAAATTGTCGGAAAATCGTTTCAGATGCGGCTGATTTAGCATATCGCAGCACCCATGGTGTGTTGGATGTTGAGCACGTGCTGTTTATTTTTTGTAATGCAAATGAGCCTGATGAACCTTTGTTACGTAAGTTGATTGTTGCAGGGCTGGATGTGGTAGCTGTGCGCAAGGAAATGAATCAACAATTTGCAACTTTTAAAAAAGGTGACGGCTTGCCACCTGCATTGTCAGATCGGTTGGTGCAAGCCTTGCGTGATGCCTGGTTTGAGGCTTCGCTGGTCAGTCCACCGATGGCGGTTAACGTAGAAATCTTATTAAGGGCAATCGTTCTTAATGAGGCTTTGTTTGCTCGCTTGTGTCATGACATGCCAGGGTTGCGTGGTTTGGCTCAGGTGACACGATTGACTGATAAGGTGGAGACAAAGGAGGCTGAGTGGGATGGTCAGAAGATGCATTCTAATCTTGCCAAATATACAGTGGACTTGACTGCGCGCGCAGCCGCAGGAGAGATCGATCCTGTTATTGGGCGCGATAATGAAATATCGCAAGTTGTTGAAATTTTGTTGCGTCGTCGACAAAACAACCCCATTTTGACAGGTGAGGCTGGCGTTGGTAAGACCTCTATTGTCGAAGGATTGGCCCAAAGGATTTTTGCTGGTTTGGTGCCAGAAGCATTAAAAAATGTTCGGATATGCAGTTTAGATATGGGTTTGTTACGGGCCGGTGCATCCATGCGTGGCGAAATTGAATCTCGCCTGAAAGGAATTATTTCAGAGGTGGCGGCATCGGAAGTGCCGGTAATTTTGTTTATTGATGAGGCGCATACCATCGTGGCGGGAGCGGCTGGTCAAGGTGAGCAGAGCGACATCGCTAATTTGATTAAGCCAGAGTTGGCGCGTGGCACGTTGCGCACGATTGCTGCTACTACTTGGGCAGAGTACAAACGTTTCTTTGAAAAAGATGCAGCATTAAGTCGTCGTTTTCAAACCGTACGAGTGGCGGAACCTTCTGTGCCAGCCAGTGAGGATATTCTGCAAGGTTTGGTACCTATTTTGCAAAAGCATCATGGCGTGTATATCATGCAATCAGCGGTGGAGGCCGCAGTGCGCTTGTCAAGTCGCTACATGCAAGACCGCCAGTTACCTGACAAGGCAATTTCGGTGTTGGATACCGCTTGCGCACGTGCTGTTGCAGCGTTGACTGGTCCGGCTAATCAAGAAGTGAACTTGTCCCAGCGCACAGAGTTGTTGTCTGGGCGTTTGCGTGCTTTGCAGCGTGAGCATGATTGGACTGGTGCTGGTGAAGATGAAATTACGTCAGTACAAAATGAATTGGCTCAGGTAAAAGCCCAATTAGAATCAACGTCGGTATATGCAACAGAGACTGCAAATACGATTGCAACTGAAAATACGTCATCTCAAGCTGTACCAGCAGTGCGGGTTGCGAGTGAGGATGTGGCATCAGTCATTGCTGATTGGACCGGTGTGCCATCCCAAAAGATGTTGAGCGATCAATACAGCATGGTTTCGGAGTTGGAAAAAACATTGGCGTTGCGCGTGGTTGGTCAGCGTGATGCGGTACGTATTATTTGCGATCGTGTTAGAGCGTATACCGCCAAACTGGAAGATCCGTCGCGCCCTATTGGTGTCTTTATGTTAGCTGGTCCGTCTGGTGTTGGAAAAACCGAAACAGCGCATGCATTGGCCGAAGGTTTTTTTGGTAAGGGTGGAATTACGGTCATCAATATGTCTGAGTATCAGGAAGCGCATACGGTGTCGAAATTGAAGGGTGCGCCTCCTGGTTATGTTGGTTATGGTCAAGGAGGTGTATTGACTGAAGCCATTCGTCGCCGTCCTTATGGTTTACTCTTGTTGGATGAGGTAGAAAAAGCACATCCGGATGTCCTGGATTTATTCTTACAGGTATTTGATAAAGGATTCATGGAAGATTCCGAGGGTATTGTGGTGGATTTTAAAAATACCTTGGTGATCCTCACTAGCAATGCTGGTACCGAATTACTGGAATCGATAGATACAACAGTTGCGCGTAGTCCAGAAGAGCAAGAAGCATTTTTGGAAAAGTTGCAACAAGCTTTGTTGGAGCACTTTAAGCCAGCTTTTCTTGGTCGTACGCAGGTTGTGCCTTATTACACGCTATCCAAGCCGGAATTGCATTGCATCGTTAAGATGAAGTTGGATGCTATTCGTCGTCGTTTTGAAACTTCGTACCGTGCTGATCTCATATTTGATGATGCCGTACTGGATTCGATCGTGGCGCATTGTGCATCTCAGGCAATTGGTGCTCGTTGGATTGATCAATATATTTCCGAAAATATTCTGAGTCGTCTTTCTACTTATGTTCTTGATCGTTTGGCGCTTGGACAAGTCGTTACAACAGCAAGCGTGGTGCTCTCTGAGGGACGTATTCACATTGAATCTGGTGGTGTATCTCAATCTAAAGTGAGGACCAAACCAGAATCCAAGGCAAAGTCCAAATCTAAAGCTACACCAAAATCTAAGGAGCGTGTCGAGTGAACATTCCAAGCAGTATGAGTCGCGTATTCCGCTGCTTGGTGACAACGGTCGCTTGCGTTATGCTGCTGGGCGGTTTGAGCGGTTGTGGCGTAATGAGTGCTTCAAAATTAAGTAGTTACATTTTTCCTGAACAACAGTTGCGCTTGCTGTCCATCATGAGTAGTAAGGATGTGAATGGTGGTTATCCAGTAGCGCTGGACTTGGTGGTGATCACGGACCAAAAAGTTTTTGATGCGTTATCAGTATTGCGCGCTGCAGAATGGTTTGCTGGGAAGACGGATTATGTACGTCAACACCAAAAAGCCTTGCAGGTCATGTCGTGGGAAGTTGTGCCTAAACAGGAAATGAGCAATATTTCCATGCCTGCATTTGACAGTTCAACAGTCGGCATATTGGTTTTTGCGGATTATCTCGGCGATCGTAGTTATCGTGCGATTGTGAAAGGACAAAAGAATGTCACCATTCTTTTGAAACGGGATGATTTCGAAGTAGTGCCAGAATAAACGTAATAATGGTAAAAAAGTTATATGAAAGGTTGATCAATGCAAATTGACGCACTTAACGACCGGGCATCTACCCGGGATGACGTCATTGCTCCGTTGGCTTGGTATGGCGGGATGCAGTTGTTGCCCCAGCATTTTCAGGTATGGGATGCACGATTGGAAGGAGTGTTGCGGCGTCAAATGTCGGCTGCTGCACCATTTTCTTGGGGGGTTGATCAATTACAAATTGATCCTGCCGCATTGGTAACAGGCAAATTGCGTTTGTTGTCAGCGCGTGGGCAGTTCCCAGATGGATTGGTGTTTGATTGGAGTGCCAAGCAAGGTGTGAGTTTGGAATTTGTATTGTCTGGTCAGGCTGATAATGAGCGTGTGCGTTACGCGTTGGCTGTGCCAAATGAAGATTTTAGTGAAAATGGTGTCAATATTGGGCGTTTTCGGCAGTTCATTGGCGTGCCAGTTGCAGATTTGACTAACCGTGATGAAAAGGCGGCCATTACACGCTGGTTACCCAATCTGAGTATTCGTAAGTGGGATCCTTCTAGCGAGCATTACCTTCAAATTCCATTTGTTGAGGTGGTCAAAACTGCAAGTGGTTTTCAAGCCACCGATTTTCATCCGCCAACAGTGCGTTTGTTATCTGATAGTTTTTGCTCCAAACAAATTTTAAGAATGGCACAAATTTTGCGTAGCAAGGCACGCCAGCTGGGTGCGCCACCTGTGCCGGCTTTGTTGGGGGCCGATTACAAGAGTGGCCTAGGATGGGTAATGAGTGCTTTGGTTTCTGGTCTGCCTCGTTTGGAAGCGCAGTTAAACAGCGAGGTCGCACATCCGTATGAAATTTTGTTGAGTCTGTGCAGTATTGCTGGTGCAGTCGCACCCCTAGCTGGAATGGTGCCAGATGCTTTTCCTGCCTATGATCATCACGATCCGACGGTATCAATGTTGGCAGTGGTGCGCTCAATTATCGATATTGCGAACAATATTGGGGTTGATCGTCGTATGTGGCAGGAGGTGCCATTTATGTTGCAAGAAAATGTGTGGACTTGCTCTTTGCCTGCCAATGATACTCGCTCTGAGGTGTTGGTTCGGTTGTCGTTTGGACCTAATCAATCGGATGCTGATATTGCATCTTGGTTGAGTCACACTCTGATTTGCTTGGATGTAGACGAAAGCCGTTGTCGTGAATTGCGCGTGAAAGGATTGAGTCGGCGTCAGCATGTATCTTTGCCCGAGCTGGGTTTGACAGCGCTTCCTGCACAACGGTATGTGCACATTCATATGTTGTCCGGAATTGATACAACGGGCAGGAAGTTGGTCATTGGTGCGCCTGATGCGCGTTCAGCTGTTGTGTTAACAAGTATTAGTTTGATTGTGATTGACCAGTGAGCGTTATGATGAAAAATGCGCCATTTACGAATGATTCGCTAGTGGTGCCAGTGATTGAGTTTGTGGGTGTAGTTGATGCCCGTATGGCGGCTTTACATGCGCAGCTTGCGGCCTTGCCCTTGCCTAGCCGAGAAGATGAGTTCAAGAACATGTTGCCTGAGGCATTGGTGGAGGGTGCTTGTGCGGACTTAATGCGAGAAATTCAGCGTTTGGGCGAATCCACAACCATTGAACATCGTGCTTTGTCGCCTGATTTGATAGCAGAGTTTACTTATTTATTGGCGGCCTGGGTGGATGAAACTTTGATTCGTACATTTCGGGAGCGTTTGCCACGTCGCTACAGTGGTGCTGTTGAGCATTTGTTGTTTGGTACCATGGACGCTGGTGAGCAGATATTTACTCGGATTGAGCGCATGATTGCTCGTCGCAGTCACAATGATGCAGGTCTTGCTGCAGCCTATTTGCTGATTTTGTCTTTAGGGTTTAGAGGACAATATCCTGAACGTGGGGAAACAGAAGCACTGGCACGTTATCATCGTGAATTGTCACAAATCGCGCTGGATTACTCTTCGCAAACTATTCGGGCGGAAAGAGCCATTGAAATGGATACGTCTGTCTATCATCAATCACGTATCTTGCCGCGTCGACAAACAGTTTTGTTGTGGGCGTTAACTGTTGCACTCTGGATTATTGTGATGGTGGGAATGGATATTACGATTGGCCAATTGACAAAGCCGATTCAAAAGCTTTTGCATGAATTGACGCCGGTGCAAAGCATAATAAACATGAATCGCTCTAATGCAATCAATGGGGCAGGTAGTGTGAATAACCTAAATAATGCTGATAGCGTTAATGGTACCAATCGAGTAAATGAGAACAACAAAATGAATGAAAGCGGAGTCAGGCCATGAGTCAGCGCATCGCCGGATGGTGGCAGTCGCTCATGTCGGTGGGAACACCGATTTTTCCTTATGTCGGATTGGTATTACTGATCATACTGGGGGTTTTGGCACTTTGTGTCGTGTTGTATTTATTGTATCGCTTATTCAAGCGCTTTCCTCCTATTGTTCGTTATTCTGCTTGGCGTGTTGCGACTACAGTACGTCGGTTATTCGTCCGTAAATCGAGTCCTCGCGTTCAGCAATTGCTAGCGAGTTTTGCTGGTAGTCAGGCTATTACTGCGTTTGAGTATTCTTTCAGCGATTTACAGCCATGGCCGTGGCAACGTATGGGGCGTCGGCCGAATTTGCCTTTGTTTTTAGTGGTTGGTCCGGCTAATTCGGGCAAATCTGAGTTGTTGCGTATGGCCAGCAATGGTTTAAGTCAGGCTGAGGCCTATTCTTCTGCGCGTCAGCCTGATGTGATTTGGTGGCCGTTGCAAAATCGTTTGGCCTTGGAAATTCAGCCACATTTATTGGCGCCATCATCCCAGGCGCAGCTGACGCATTTGCTGGATTTATTGGAGTATTTCTGTCCTGGTCGTCCCATGGATGGTGTGATTGTGACGTTGACGGCGGAGCAATTGCTGAAGGAAGACATCAACCAGAATAAAGAATTGATCAGGGTTGCGGAAGCAGTCACACAGATTTGCGCTGCTTCTGGGCATTTGATTCCTGTTTATCTCGTTATCACAGGTGGTGAAAATCTCACTGGTTTTAGTGAGTTGGCAGAGTTGTCTATTGATCGAGACATTGCAGCTGATTTGAATTGGAACAGTGTCACGGCTTTAGAGCAACCTGATGTTGAGATGATTTTGTCGGCGTGGTGTACCAAGATACGTAGTGAAGTATTGTTTAATTTAACGGGTGGCTTGTCATCAGTTTCCTTGGGTAAATTAAATCCTATCTTGCAATTACCGACGCAAGTAGCACGTTTGAAGGTACCGTTATTGACGTGGCTTAAAGAGTTTAATGTGCATACCTTGCCAAGCCAGGGAAGAGCTATTTTCCGTGGAGTATTTTTAACTGGATTAGGAGAACGAGAGCCTGATCAGGCCGCGCCACAGTTGCAATTTATTTCCTCGGCTGTGCGTGACACTTTGTTTTCTGAAGGGTATTTGGCGCAGCCGACGCCGAAGTATGCTAATCGTATTCGGCGGCGTGTATTGATAGCATCTGCTGCGTTGGCTGCCAGTGTGGTTTTATTTGCCATCTGGATACCCAACACCCTGTCCCGGGTACGTGAAAATGTTGAGGCGGTGCGCCTCGTCATACAAAAAAATAAAAATGATTTGTTGGTGTCGGTGCGTAAAGACAAGGTGGAGCCAACGGTGTTGGAGGATCCTAATCGATTGACGCGTTTGTTGACCGCGGTTGATGTGGTCTCAAGCACTTCTTTGAAAGCATTGCTTGCACCTTTAAGTTGGTTTGACAATAAACAGTCTCGCTTGTTGTCGATTATCGGCGATGCCATTCAACACTTGGTAATTGAGCCACGTTTGGATGTGTTGGCGCATGATATGCCCCGTGTTTTGCCAGAAACCTTGTTGGCAGCGCGTAATGTGTCTGCTGAACGTGTGGAGGAGTTGCCCGCATATGGGGCTTTGTTGAGTTTTCTGAATACGCGTGAACTCTCAATTACGGCAGTGCAAACAGCAGAATCTTTGCCCAACGGTATTACTTATCGAGATTTGACAAGTTTTGTAGCCAATCCAAATAGTGCGGTTGTCGCTGATGGTGTATCTGTTGGTGATACACAAGGACAAGGCCGTATTTTTAATACTGTTGCCACCAACACCCCTCCTTGGGACCCGAATGCGACTCTTCCATCAGCAGTGACAAAACGTTTTGATACTAGCCATTTGCGGCAGGATGAAGAGGTTGAACCTGTTGTCAAGCAACTTGTTGCGTCCTATTTAGAGCGCTTGTTACGTGAATCTTTTGATAATCATCCAGTGGTATTGGTGGCAGATGAAACGGCTGGCTTGATCAACAGATTGGCAAGAGATCCGAGCTTTTCTTTAGAGGATGCAGAAAATCTGGCTGATTGTTTGCGTCGTTTGCAGCGTGAGGCTAGTCAAGTGCAAGCTCGTCGTTTATTGGGGAAAACACAAGATTCTTTGAGTTTCTTTGGCCCTGTGATGGCGCGTTTGGGAAATTCTTCTATTGTGTCGATAGGTGAAACAACCGATGCGACTAATGCATTTAGACAAAGGCGTGATGTGTTACGTCGCCATTTGTTGACACAGGAAATCGTTGGCGTTGGTAGTTTGTTTATGGCCGATCCGAATGAAGGAAATTTGGTGTTGACAGCGGAGGTCAAGCGTTTTTCGGCTGCTTACAATACCCTGATGAGTCAATCCTTCATGCAGCGTATGGCACGCAGTAGCGGAGCAAAAGAGGATTATTCAAATGGCGTGACTTGGAATTTAGGTCAATTAAGTGGCATCAAGGATTTAGCTTCTGCTGTGCGTACTTATAGTACGGAAGGAGTGCAAGGGTTTGATGCTAGTTTGCGACCAAGTATCATGCGTTTGACGCAAGCGCAGTTCAAGACCAATGTTGATGGTTTATTTTGGCAGGCCGCCATGCCTTTGAATGGAGGAAATGGTGATGGCAAAATTTATGGCGTTAGCGATGCAACCACAGGACTGTCAGCGCAAGTTAATAATTTGACTGCTGCAATACGTTTATATCGTTTGGCGTTTAATTCAGATGAGGGCGTAGAACCGCGTGCTGGTACGGCTGGTGAGTTGTTGATTTCCGAGACGCAGCGTTTGTTGGAGCGTTTGGATGCGCGTTTGAGTACAGAAGACCCTTATGCCTCTATGATCGCCGATGTGCGGCGTTGGATGACCAGTCCTACTTTCCCAGGGCGTCCTTTGGGCAACACAATGCGAGGCAACCCGAAGGAGCGTTTGGCATTAGCACGTGAATTTGCGCGTAGTCAGTATGGTGTACCAGTGGCATTGTTGTTAGATGGATTGACAGCGCTTTCTCCCGCTAGCATACGTGAAGAAACGATGCAGCGTCGGCGTCGCTTCCTGGATGTCTTGGAGTCATTCGACAAAGGTACCACTACGAATGGTTTGTATGAGCTTGAGCAATATATTCTCAATCTGGCTAAATGGAACGATCCCGATGAGTGTGTACGCTTCTTGGCGGAACGTGCACCGACTTCCTGGCGCTCTGATTATTTTTCTATGCGATTTGCTGCGTTAGATGAGCCAGTAACGGAGGCCTGTACACAACGTGTGGCGGACGGTCGACGTCGGAAATACGAAGAATTTGCCAGTTGGTTTAATACCAATGTTGCTGGTCATCAACCATTTGGTAGTGCAGCTATCACTCCGCTATCTCGCCGTAGCTTCTCGGCGGTATTGGCGCGCTATCGTGATTTGCGTAAACAGTTGCCTGTGATTCCAACCGAATGGACGCAATCGACGGCGCAGTTTTTTGACCAAATGGATGCCTTGTCAGAGCGTTTTGGTACCGTAGAGCGTAATAAATCCGCATCAGCTATCACTGCAACCGTAGAACCTGCTGATGGTTTGGTACAGGGGCGCTTGTCTTTACGTACTAATAGTAGTGAAGCGGTGTTAGCAGATCAAATTATTGATGCCAGCATCCAATCTGGTTCGCGCCAGTATGGTTTGCGCAGCAGTAAGGATTTATTCGAATGGCGTATTGGTGATCCAATCGAGGTCCGTTTGCGCTGGGCTGCATTGTCACCTTATGTGCCAGTGACTGGGCGAGAAGGGAAAGAAAGTTACAGTGTTTCTGACCGCACCGTGACATTCAAATTTACTGGCGATTGGGCTTTGTTCGACTTGTTGCGTCGTCATGCAGTGCGTGGTGATGGTTATGGGCAGGTGGTATTGCGTTTTAGCACGCAAGTCGTTGGGCCTCAGGGACGACGTGTTGCACAGTTTTTTGCAACTTTAGCTGCACCGACGGAACAAATCCCATTTGCGCTTGATTTCCCAGAAAGTGCGCCCGCTTTGTCTGGTTCGAGTCGTATGGATGTTTCTTCTTTAAAACTGGATTAAAACACTTATGATCAACGATTTTGATTGGACCTTAGTACTACAGCCTTTGTCTGGAGATAATCCTTGTGGCGTTGATGTGCAATACGATCCGGCGTATGACAATATTCGGCGCGCGCGTCAAGCAGAGGCTGATGTGTTGCCGGCAGGTGTTTGGGAGCGACAAAGCAAAAAGATTGATTGGCCCAGTGTTGGCCGTCTTTGCTATGACATGTTGGTGCAGCGTTCTAAAGATTTGCAAGTAGCGGCCTGGTTGATTGAAGCTTTAGTGCGTACTAATCAGTTGGAAGGCATGGCTAAGGGCGTAACTTTGTTTTCAGAGTTGGTGGAAACGTTTTGGGATGAGGTGTATCCCCAGTTGGAAATTGAAGACAATGGCCAAGCGGATGCTGGATTGCGTTTGCGTGCTGTAGATTGGTTGTTACGTGAAGGATTGAAATGGTTTAATTTGGGCTTACTCGCTGCGCCAGATGCGCATGCACTGCTTGAGTCTGATCGTGTTACTCGACACATGCATTTGCAAACCATTGAGACGCAATTGACATCGTTGGAAATTTTCCTTGATACCAAAATTCCTGGGCAAACACCTACTTTCCGCGAGTTGGTGAGCCGCGTGAAAACAGAGCGTGTTGCAAGTGCACCAGCAGAGGAAGTGGTGGTCGATGGTGCAAACCCTGTTTCCGCTTTGACTCCAACAGCTAGTCGTCATGCTGTGTATAACCGTGATACCGCTTATGACCAACTGCGTGAAATTGCTAATTTTCTGGACCATGTCGAGCCGCACAGTCCTGTCCCCACCATATTGAAAGCATTGGTCGGTTGGCGTGATACGAGGTTTGAAGATTTGTTGTTGCGTTTGCCGCAACAAGGTGGTTTGAGTATTTACGAACTGCTTAAATTGTTCAAGTCTAGTGAGCAACAATAAAAAGTATAGTAAGAAGCACAGCAAATCCGGCCTGTTCAGTACATTTGGCCGGATTTTTTTATCGTTATTGTTGTGTTCTTTTATACATTTTGTGTATGCCATTAATCTTACAAATCCCGCAGATCCGGCCAAAGTACTACGCACCGTCTTCCCTGCTGCGGAAACCGGTTTTGATCCCGCTGCCGTGTCGGATTTATATTCGGCCAGTGTGATTCAAGGGATTTTTGAGCCTTTATTTACCTACGATTATCTGGCGCGGCCAGCCAAGCTTGCGCCCTTGACGGCGCAAGCCTTGCCTGAAGTTACCGATGGTGGCAAGACTTATACGATACGTTTAAAAAAGGGTATTGTTTTTGCACCCGATCCCGCTTTCAATAGCAAGCAGCGTGAGCTCACCATGGCGGATTATGTGTATTCTTTTCAGCGTTTGATGGATCCAAAAATTGCTTCTCCCCACGTGTGGCTATTTGCTGGCAAGGTGCTGGGCTTGGATGAAATGGTGGCCAAAGCGAAGAAAACCGGCAAATTTAATCCCACTACACCTGTTGCGGGATTTGAGCTGTTGGATCGCTACACCTTGCGTGTGCATTTGACGCGTGCTGATTTAAATTTTGGTATGTCGTTGGCGCATTTCCCTGCCAGCGCTGTGGCACGTGAGGTGGTAGAAAAATACCAAAACCAGCAAGGCCACGTGATGGATCATCCAGTTGGTACAGGAGCATATCGTTTGACGCAATGGGTGCGCAGTTCGCGCATGGTATTGGACGCTAATCCGAGTTATCGTGGTTTTGTCTGGGATTTTCAACCGGGTGCTGATCCCGACGATCAGCATATTGCCGCGCAAATGCAGGGTAAGCGCATGCCGCGGATTGGTCGAGTTGAAATCAACGTGATCGTCGAGGATCAATCGCGCTGGTTGTCGTTTCAAAAGGGGGAAATTGATTTATTCCAGTTAGAAGGTCCCTTGGCACCACAAGCGCTTAGTCATGGTCGTTTGAAACCAGAATTGGTGAAAAAAGGCGTGCAGCTATCGCGCATGATTGATCCTGAATTGACGATTTATTACTGGAATATGCAGGACCCGATCACGGGTGGTTTAGACAAGGAAAAAATCGCTCTGCGCCGCGCTTTTGCTATGGCACACAATGTGCAGGAAGAAGTGAATGTGGTGTGGCATGGTGAAGCGATTGCGCTGAAGTATCCGATTCCGCCAGGTATTGTTGGCTATGATCCCAAGTACGTCAGCCGCACGCAATATAACGTGGCGGGTGCGAATGCTTTGTTGGACAGGTTTGGTTATAAAAAAGGGCCGGATGGGTGGCGTACCTTGCCGAATGGTCATCCCTTGGTGATTCGTTATTCTGTTCGGGCGGATTCCTTAGGCAAGCAGCAGTTGGAAGTGTGGAAAAAAACGTTTAACGCGATATCGGTGCAAATGGAGGGGGATATGCGGCCATTTCCTGATTTGTTGAAAGCCGAAGCGCAATGCAAACTGCAAATGCGCAGTGCAGCATGGATTGCGGATTATCCAGATGGTGATAATTTTATGCAGCTGTTTTATGGGCCAAATATTCATCAAACCAATAAAGGGTGCTTTCAGCATCCTGATTACGACCGATTATTTTTGCAATCACAGCAAATGCAACCCGGCCCAGAGCGCGATGCCTTGTATCGCAAGATGGCAAGATTGTTGGAGGTGTATGCGCCCAATCGTTTGGGTTATGCGCGGTATCGCAATATGTTGGCGCAGGCGAATGTGATTGGATATAAAAAGCATCCGATTCTTGTTTCTGAGTGGATTTATTTTGATCTGAAGAAATGAGCAGGAACACACTCAAACCACCACGCTATGCTTAGCTATATTTTCAGACGCTTATGGCAAATGATCCCCACCATGTTGGGTCTCGTTTTTTTCATTTTTGTGTTGTTCCATTGGGTGGGTGGCGATCCGGCTTATATTTTGGTGGGCAAAATATCCAGCCCGGAGCAAATTGTGCATATCCGAGCGCAGTTGGGTATCGACCAACCGTATTACGTGCAGCTGTGGATTTTTATCAAGCAAATCGTCACGTTGGATTTTGGCAATAGCTGGAGTACCGGCGAACCCGTCGCCGACATCATCCTCAGCCGACTTGGGCCGTCATTGACGGTCTTGTTGCCTTTGACCTTTTTGGAGACTTTTTGTGCGACTGTCTTGGCGTTGTTGATTGCCTACGTGCGCGGATCGTTGACGGATAAGCTGGTGATGACGGCTTGTACCGTGGGTATGTCGATTAGTATTTTGGTGTACATCATTTTGTTTCAGTATTGGTTTGCCTATCAATGGGGCATGTTTCCAGTGCAGGGTTGGGGGGAGCATTTTCTTGGCAACCTTATGCATTACGCGATGTTGCCCATTTTGATTTTACTGGTGGTCAGCCTGGCGCCCAATGTGCGCTTATTTCGCAGTTTTATTTTGGATGAAATTCAGCAGGACTACGTACGCACTGCGCGTGCCAAGGGGTTGCATGAAACCCGCATCATGCTGGTGCACGTATTGCGTAATGCGGCGATTCCTATCATTACCTATGTGATGTCGAATTTGCCGGGATTATTGATGGGCGCTTTTTTGGTCGAGCGTTTTTTTTCGATTCCAGGCATAGGCAGGGAAGTGATTCTGGCGGTTGAGCGTAGTGATTTTCCGGTGATCAAAGCGGTGACCGTTTATGTGGCTATGGCAACGATGTTGTTTAATTTATTGGCGGATTTGTTGTATCGCGTGGTGGATCCACGGGTGCAGCTTCGTTAAATGAAACTCTGATTGTCCATTAACCTCTGTCGTTCCTGCGGGTTTAGGCGGGAATTCAGCGTCTTTTGTTGTTCACTGCTAAAAGCCACTGGGTCCCCGACTAAAGCACTCGGGGACGACGGTTTTAAGTTTTTCCGCATTACCATCGTTTCCGCTGGAATGACGAGGGCTAATGGATTATTTCAGTTAAATTAAATTCTCAGCGTGATTTTTATGTCGAATTCTGATTATTCTTCCCTACGCGTATCGCCAGGTTTGTGGACACTGGCCTGGATGCGTTTGCGTGCTGACAAAATGGCGATGACGTGTTTGGCCATTGTGGCACTATTTTTCTTGATGGTGTTGCTGTCATCAATAGGGTGGTTGGCGGCAGATTGGGATCAAGAGGTCGCGGTGTATCACGCTCCGCCAAACTTTGTGGCAAAGGCAATGATGTCAGCGCCAGTACTTGCAGTGCAAACATCGGCATTGCCACCGCCTGCTGCTATAGACAAAGTAGGTAACGATGGGATTGTCGATCCCTTGCAAAAAGAGTGGGATGAAATTCGCCGAGAATTATCAACATCAAAGTCGCGCAGTGACAGTATCATCAAAAGGAAAGAAACCCTACCTTTCGGTGCCGATCAATGGGGGCATGACATCATCAAAAAAACCATCAAAGGCGGACAGGTTTCCATCATCGTTGGCGTGACAGCGGCGTTGTTGGCGACCACGTTAGGGACGTTGTTCGGTGCGTTGTCGGGGTATTTTGGTAGTTGGGTGGATGATTTTTTTAACTGGTTTTACAGCATCTTTACTTCAGTGCCGTACTTATTACTGGTGTTGTCCGTGGCGGCGGTATTGCAAAAAAGAAGCTTGCTGACAATCGTTTTAATTTTAGGTTTAACTGGTTGGACTAGCGCGTACCGCTTGATTCGTGCCGAATACATAAAGCACAAAGCACGCGAATATGTACTCGCCGCTGATGCGATTGGCGCGTCTCATTGGCGCAAAATGTTTGGCCATATTTTCCCCAATATCAGCCACGTGGTGTGGGTGCAAATGTCCTTGCTAGTGGTGGGATTCATCAAGTCCGAAGTGATTCTTAGCTTCCTCGGTTTTGGCGTGCCTGTCGGTGTGGTGTCTTGGGGCAGCATGTTGAACGAAGCGCAAAATGAATTAATCCTCGGCAAATGGTGGCAACTGGCCGCCGCCAGCTTCGCCATGGCAACGTTGGTCACGGCATTTTCTTTATTGACCGATGCTTTGCGTGATGCGTTGGATCCGAAGTTGAAATAAAAAGATAAACGCATGCATCAACATACTGTGACAAATAACCTACTCCAAGTACGTGACTTATCCGTGCAATTTCGCATTGATAAGACAAATACACACACCGTTCTGCATGGGATTTCATTCGACGTGCCGCGCAATACTACGGTTGCTTTAGTCGGCGAATCTGGCAGTGGTAAATCTGTCAGTGCGTTGGCGGTGATGGGGTTGTTGCCGCGCAATAACGCGATGATTCATCCTGCCAGTAACATTATTTTTAATGGGCAATCTTTGCTTCCTATGACTCGGGCACAACATCGTCAGTTATGCGGCAAGGAATTGGCGATGATTTTTCAGGAGCCGATGTCTTCTTTGAACCCCGTTTTGACGGTAGGTTTTCAAATCGCCGAAGTATTGTGCCAACACATGGGGATGACCGCCAAGCAAGCGCGTAGTCGTGTGATTGATTTGCTGGATGAAGTGGGGATTCCTGATCCAGCCATCAAAATTGATGCTTATCCCAACCAATTATCGGGTGGCCAACAGCAGCGCGTCATGATTGCTATGGCGATTGCGTGCGAACCCAAGTTGTTGATTGCGGACGAACCTACCACTGCGTTGGATGTCACGGTGCAAAGGCAAATCATGGAATTAATCATTGCTTTGCAGAAGAAGCACCAGATGTCGGTATTGCTGATTACCCATGATCTTGCACTGGTGAGAGAAATCGCCGATCAGGTGCTGGTGATGCGTAATGGTGAGATTCGTGAGCGGGGAGAAGTGCGGCAAATTTTTGATCATCCGGTCGATAGCTATACTAAAGCCTTGCTACATTGCCGTCCATCGCTAGCATCGCGCTCCCAGCGTCTGCCGGTGATGCAGGATGTGATCGAGGGAAAAGTTGATTTACTCCCCATCCGGCAAGCGCAGCAGGTAGCGCGTACGTCAGAAAATATATTGGTGGTCAACAATCTCAACAAACGGTTTGTGACGCGTACTGGTTGGTTGCAGCGTCAAGAATTTTGTGCCGTGCAAGATGCATCGTTTGCGCTGGCACGCGGCAAGACGCTAGGGATTGTGGGTGAATCTGGTTCAGGTAAGACAACATTGGGTTTAACGTTGCTACGTTTGCACCAAGCTAGTTCTGGAGAGGTTTTATTTTACGGCCAAGATTTATTGGCCATGTCGCCACAACAATATCATGCGTACAAACGACGGATACAAATCGTTTTCCAGAATCCTTACGCCTCGTTAAACCCCCGTTTCACGATAGAACAAATCCTGCTAGAACCCATGCGCATCCACCAAATTGGTGCCAACGACCAAGAACGCGTCGTCTTAGCGATGCAGTGGCTACAAAAAGTGGGTTTGCCTAGCAGCGCATTGCACCGTTACCCACACGAATTCTCTGGTGGTCAGCGCCAACGCATTGCCATCGCCCGTTGCTTGACCATGCAACCTGAAATATTGGTGTGTGACGAATCGGTATCCGCGCTGGATGTGTCTGTGCAAGCGCAGGTCTTAAATCTGCTGCGCGATTTGCAAGATGAGTTTGGTATCAGCTATATCTTTATTTCCCATGATTTATCGGTGGTGAAATACATGGCTGATGATGTGATGGTGATGTACCAAGGCAAGGTGGTGGAATATGCCGATGCCGAAACTATTTACACAAACCCACAGCATCCTTATGCAAGGATGCTGTTAGGTATTGCTGATTATATGGGGTGTGTCGACTGACAAAGTGTTTCTTTGTTTAATTATTTACAAGGTTGAGAAGCGCGAGGGGAGCGAAGTACGCAGTACTGCGAGCATTTTAAAGGGGTATTTGTGCCTTGACACACAGTGTCTTTTTTATCTTGCGGTGTGTCGCAGCGTTGATCTGTAGGTGGTCCTACAACTATACAGCCGCAGATTTTGTTACATGCATCATAGGAAAAGGCAGGTAATGTGGTGGTGCCAAATATACACAAAGTGCCCCCTAGTAAAACATGCTTCAGTTTTATTGCCCATTTTGGTTTCTGTAGCAATGGCATCTTTTGCATGATTTTCTCCTTTTTTGAATGATGAGATTGGCTGATAAGCTTCTCGCTCCACAGACCCAATCAAATTGTAAGATGGTTAATGCGTTGAGGCAAATTCTTTAAGGTCATTTTTCAAGACGGCGGATTATTAATCCACATCCCAAATAGCATTCAAGGCAGAAACAGCCGCCATTCCAGCAGTTTCCGTGCGCAATATCCTGTCTCCCATCGAAAGCAACAACACACCTTGTTCGCTTGCTGTTTGTTCTTCTGCGGCGTTAAAACCACCTTCTGGGCCTATCATGATCGTCACTGGTTGCGCTGGTTGTTGGCGTGCCCAGCGAGCGAGCGATAGTGTGGCACGTGGTGTGAGCAAAATGCGGGGCGAGGTATTTTTTTGTCTAATCCATTGCTGGAAATCGGCTAATTCTGCTAGCTGTGCCAAGCGATTGCGCCCGCTTTGCTCGGATGCCGCTACGATGATGCCCTGCCAATGCGCATGCTTCTTTTGCGCCCGCTCACCAGACAGTCGCGTCACGCAGCGTTGTGCGGATAAGGGTTGAATATTGGCGACGCCCAGTTCGACCGCCTTTTCGATAATGCCATCCATTTTGGAGGATTCCGGCAGCGCTTGTGCCAATGTGATGGCGTAAGGCAATTCCGCTTCTTTGGGGGAAAAAGCCTGAATTTCGGCATGAACACGTTTCTTTTCGATTAAACACAGACTAGCACTGTATTCACCGCCTTCACCGTTAAATAATGTGACCGAATCACCAATGTGTAAACGCAAAACTTGAACATGATGGGTGACAGCGTCGGGTAAAGTAATGAGTGCACCGACTTCGATGGGTTGGGGGTAGAAGAATCGTGGCATAGCGGAAATATCGAAAGATCGTAAAAGAGCCGTACTGTACACAAAATCGGGGCGTGAGAATGGATTGCTATTCTGTTGTGCTGGGCGCAGTCTGGTAAAATAGCCAGCTTTCTATGGCGATGAAGTTTGCGTGTGTGATGCAATATGTCGCATCATCGTCGGTCGTTTTCACCCTCATTCTCATTTGTTTACTTACTCATCAACATGACTTCCATCTCCTCTAACAACAAAATGGCCAATGCGATTCGCGTATTGGCAATGGATGCGGTACAAAAAGCAAATTCTGGCCACCCCGGTATGCCGATGGGGATGGCGGAAATCGCGGTGGCACTGTGGGCGCGGCATTATCGTCATAATCCGGCTAATCCACGTTGGGTGAATCGTGATCGTTTTATTGTGTCGAATGGGCATGGCTCGATGCTGCATTATGCGTTGTTGCATTTGAGTGGCTACGATTTGAGCATGGCGGACATTCAGAATTTCCGCCAAATGCACTCCAAAACGCCTGGCCATCCAGAAGTCGACATCACACCTGGCGTAGAAACCACGACTGGCCCACTAGGACAAGGTTTAACCAATGCGGTGGGTATGGCGTTGGCGGAAAGTTTGTTGGCGGCGCAATTCAATCAGCCGGGTTTTGATGTCATTGATCACACCACTTACGCCTTTGTTGGCGATGGGTGTTTGATGGAAGGGATTTCGCATGAAGCTTGCTCGTTGGCTGGCACCTTGCGTTTGTCGAAATTGGTGGTGTTGTATGACGATAATGGTATTTCCATCGATGGCAAAGTCGATGGCTGGTTCCGTGATGACACGCCGCAACGTTTTGAATCCTATGGCTGGCACGTGGTACGTAATGTCGATGGCCATGATGTTGATGCCGTGGATGCAGCCATTGTCCTGGCGCGTCAGTCTGATCGCCCAACTTTAATTTGCTGCAAAACCGTGATTGGCAAAGGCTCACCTAATTTGCAAGGCGGCGATAAAGTCCATGGTGCTGCCTTGGGTGAAAAAGAAGTGGCTGCGACGCGCGCTGCTTTGGGTTGGAATGAAGCACCGTTTGAGATTCCAGCTGATGTGTATGCGGCATGGAGTGCGACTACGCAAGGTCAAGAGAGAGAAGACAATTGGAATACCCTGTTCCAAGCGTATAGCCAACGCCACCCACAATTGGCGCAGGAGTTATCGCGCCGCATGCAAGGCGAGTTACCCGAGAATTTCCAGCAAACCGTGACCGATTACATTACTGCTTGCGTACAGAAAAAAGAAAACATCGCCACACGTAAAGCCAGCCAAAATGCGATTCAAGCCTTGGCACCCGTGTTGCCTGAATTTTTAGGCGGTTCAGCTGATTTGACTGGCTCCAATTTAACTAACTGGAAAGAGTGCGTTGCTGTGCGTGCTGGTCAACCTGGCAACCACATCAATTATGGCGTGCGCGAATTTGGCATGAGCGCCATCATGAATGGCGTTGCCTTGCATGGTGGTTTTATTCCATTTGGCGCGACTTTCTTGACGTTCTCGGATTACAGTCGCAATGCTTTGCGTATGGCTGCATTAATGAAAATCCGTTCGATTTTCGTTTTCACGCATGACTCCATTGGCTTGGGTGAAGATGGTCCGACGCACCAATCGATTGAGCACGTGTCCAGTTTGCGTTTGATTCCTAATCTTGATAACTGGCGTCCTTGCGATACGGTGGAATCGGCGGTGGCGTGGTCTTCTGCTGTGCAGCGCAAAAATGGCCCAAGCAGCTTGATTTTTTCTCGTCAAAATTTGCCATATCAAGAGCGTAATCAGGCGCAGATTAATAATATTTATCGCGGTGGGTATGTGTTGCAAGATGCCGATACCACTACCGGCGGAGCGAAAGCAATTTTGATCGCAACGGGGTCGGAAGTTGGTTTGGCGATGCAGGCGGCACAAGCCTTAGCACAACAAGGCGTGCCAGTGCGCGTGGTGTCCATGCCATCAACGGACGTGTTCGATCGTCAGGATGCAGCGTACAAAGCCAGCGTATTGACACCAGGTTTGCCACGTGTGGCGGTAGAAGCGGGCGTCACTGATTTCTGGTACAAGTACGTTGGCTTGGAAGGCGCGGTGGTGGGGATCGACAGTTTTGGTGAATCAGCGCCAGCGGATGTGTTGTTTAAGCATTTTGGCTTTACCGTGGACAAAGTGGTTGCTGCCGTAAAGCGTACGCTGGGCGGTGCATAAATCATAAGTTTAAAGTTTTAGTACTGAATTTTTTTAATCTTAGGAGACATGATGACAATTCGAGTAGCAATCAATGGTTATGGCCGTATAGGCCGCAATATTTTGCGTGCCCATTACGAAGGTGGAAAAAAACATGACATTCAAATCGTTGCGATTAACGATTTAGGCGATGCCAACACCAATGCGCATTTGACCCGTTACGACACTGCGCATGGCAAGTTCCCTGGCACCGTGGCGGTGGAAGGTAATAACATGATCGTCAATGGCGACGTGATCCGTGTCTTTGCACAGCGCAATCCAGCGGAGATTCCATGGGGTGAGTTGAATGTGGACGTGGTGTTGGAATGCACAGGCTTTTTCACTACCAAGGAAAAGGCTTCTGCGCATCTCGCAGGCGGCGCCAAGAAAGTCATTATTTCCGCACCTGGCGGTAAGGATGTCGATGCGACCGTTGTATATGGCGTTAATCACAATGTATTGAAGGCGAGCGATACCGTTATTTCCAACGCATCTTGCACTACCAACTGCCTGGCACCATTGGTCAAACCATTGAATGACAGCATCGGCTTGTTAAACGGTTTGATGACCACCGTGCATGCTTACACCAACGATCAAGTCTTGACCGACGTGATGCATGAAGATTTACGCCGCGCGCGTTCCGCCACTATGAGCATGATTCCTACCAAAACGGGCGCAGCAGCAGCGGTTGGTTTGGTATTGCCTGAGTTGAACGGCAAATTGGATGGCTATGCGATTCGTGTACCTACCATCAATGTTTCCATCGTTGATTTGTCCTTCATCGCTGCGCGTGATACTAGCGTGGAAGAAATTAACACCCTCATGAAAACCGCCTCCGAAGGTGCGTTGAAGGGTGTATTGACTTACAACACTGATCCGTTGGTTTCCATTGATTTCAACCACAATCCTGCTTCCAGTAACTTTGATGCGACATTGACCAAAGTATCTGGTCGCTTGGTGAAAGTATCTTCCTGGTATGACAATGAGTGGGGTTTCTCCAACCGTATGTTGGATACGACGGTGGCGTTGATGTCAGCGAAGTAAATAGTAAATATTGAGTAGTAAATAGCAAGTAGCAATAAACATCATAAAGCGGACTTATAGTCCGCTTTATGATTTTGTAATGTTGTCTTTAGCCCAGTTAAACAAATCTGTCAAAACTTCTTTACTCGCTAAGAATCCTTTGTGAACTGTTGGAGTGCTACTTAGCGTGCTGAAAGATTGCGAAATAGTCAGTGTGTTGTAGCAATATTCAGCTATTTCGGTAGCAGATTGTCCTTGTTGGAGCATATCCAAGGCATGGCTTAGTTCTTTTCCCCAGGTTATTTCTTGATGAGCGTAGCGGTAATTATCGTCAATGACTTGCGGAGCAGAAGTGGGGGACTCATTGAGCCCCAACATGCTAAGCAATTTTTCGGGATACGTGCGCTTATCTGGACCGAGATGATGATGAATTTCTTCATATAACTCTTCACGTGTGCCAATAAAAACAGGGGGGAGCGTATTACTTTTTGAGTTTTCGTTTTTTGGAAGAAATTGTAACCAAGACGGATCAATAAGAAATTCATTTCCGTTTTCAGCTAAATAGACAATTAACACATGTTGATGAACGGAGAGTAACTTTCCTGAAGAAGAGCCTTTAATCTGGATATTGTCTACGCCCTCCAAGTTTTCTAATAATGCTGCGAGTAAAGTACTTGCTTGTAGGCATACAGGCCCCCTAAATGGATCTTCCTTTGGGAGCAAGATTTTTAATCCTTCCTTGTGCAGATCAAGGACGGCATTAACTTTATTGAATAACTCTCGTTTGATCGTGATGGGTGAAAATGTGGCTTTGGTTGCTGGGAAATCAATATTGGCTCTACGAGAATAAGTGCTCAATGATCGAAATGGCATTTCATTACTGAGTGCGTATTTGTGTGTTGTTTGACGTAATAACGGTGATGCTGTATGAGTAAAAGATCCGACAACATTTTTAGCGCAAGATAGCATGATGTATGTCCCCAGCAAAAAAATCCGATCCATTGGATTTTGTAGAAAATGGAAAAAATGGCGTTTTAAATTGATTGCAATTCAATAATTAATGGGGAAGAGGAGTAAATGATGATTTTTCATAACTATTGGACAACAATATACCTCGCTTCTGTGCAAGGCAACTCTTTATGAAAAATTTTTTCTTTTGAAGCGATCAGATATTTAAAAATTTGGGCGAAAAGTTTTATCCCATAACTCTTTGACTGCTGTTACTTCATCCTCCACACTGGCGATGTCAATTTTTGCGTGCTCTTTTCCTTGCAAACGTAGTTGATGTTGTTGTTTCCTAAAATGACGATACGCATTAGCTGTTTTTAATGCTAACTCAGTATCAATCAAACCCAGTTCTCCACAGGTCTTTAAGAGTGCGATATTGCCGCTGTTGGCGGTTAATTCGGGATATTGCGCTGCATGGCGCAAGACTAAAAACTGCACCATAAATTCAATATCAATCATGCCGCCAGCGTCTTGTTTGAGATCAAAATCATTAGCGCGTGTTGGATGTGCGGCATGCATTTTTTCTCGCATGGCGAGGACTTCTTGTTGCAGTGTTTCCGCTTGTCTAGTTTGGCGCAAGATTTGGATGCGTAATGCTTCAAAGCGCTCGCCCAATGCTTGATCGCCGGCGCAAAAGCGAGCGCGGCTTAAGGCTTGATGTTCCCATAGCCAGGCGGATTTGGTTTGATAGCGTTCAAATGAAGCCAGGCTGGATACTAGCAAACCGCTGGCACCGTCGGGTCTTAATGCAATATCGACGTCGAACAAAATGCCGGCCGAGGTGTGGCAAGTCATCCAGGTGATAAAGCGCTGGGCTAATTTTGCATACAGGGCGGGTGCTTCTTGCTCTTCATCGTCGTATAAAAAAATCACATCGAGATCGGAGGCGTAGCTGAATTCTTTTCCGCCTAATTTGCCGTAGGCGATGACGGCAAATTGCGGATCTTCTCGATGTCGTTGCGGCAGGGTGCGCCAGACCGCTTGCAAGGTGGTTTGCACCATGATGTCGGCTAGCTTGGATAATTCATCGGCTAATTGTTCGACTGTGAGTTTTCCAGCCAGATCTTGCGCCAGCAAACGGAACAATTGCGCATGGTGCATGTCGCGCAGAATATCCATTTGGCGCTCGGTATCACCAGGAACGGCATCCAGTTGGTGCTGTAATTCTGTTTGGAACAGTGGCCAGTTTGGCGTGCTGTGATAAATATGATCGCCTAGCAATTCGTCTAGCAAAATGGGATGCGTGTTCAAATATTTGGCCGCCCAATCGCTGGCATGCATCATGCGTATTAGGCGCTCTAGCGTGTGGGGGTATTCAATCAATAAGGACAAATAAGCTGCACGACGGGCGATGGTTTCGAAGAAATCCAGCAATCTGGCTAAGCCAATGTGTGGGTCCAGATTGGTCGCAGCAGCCGATGTTGATGATATAGGGCTGGTGGATTTAACAAGCAGCGGCAGCGCCAGGTTAATCAGGGTGGTGAGCTTGTTTTTGCTGCTTTCTGGCAGCGAGAGTAAGCGCGGCGATTGCAGCGTTGCCAGCAAACGTTGACTAGCCGCCGCTGCATCGGTGAAGCCGAGCATGCTTAGCCGTTGGACCATGTCGGCATCACACCAGTCGCCGTCGCTGGTTGGTGTGATAGTAGTGCCATCGTTAGTTTTTGTTTCGGATGTTGAAGATGAAACGTTCTTCTCATTTTTATCGCTAAAAATGGCATCAAACTGCGCGGCGACAAAAGCGCGTTGCTGGCTTAATGTGGCGAGCAAGGATGCGGTATCTGGCATGCCCATCATCTGCGCGACGCGTAGGCAACTTTCTGGGTTGCTAGGCAGAGTATGCGTCTGCGCATCGTCCAGGTATTGCAAACGATGTTCTAGATTGCGCAGAAAGGTGTACGCGGTTTGTAATTGCTCGACGATGACTGGGGCGAGTAATTGTTTTTGCGCCAGTGTGACTAATGTGTCGCGGGTTGAGCGCTGGCGTAGCATACTGTCGCGCCCGCCGCGTATGAGTTGAAATACTTGAACTAGAAATTCTATTTCACGGATCCCACCGCGCCCCAGTTTGATGTTGTTACTGCGATCTGGATGCAATCTTTCTTGTCGGCTGACTTCGGCTCGGATTTGATCATGCATGGTGCGGATGGCATCGATGATGCCAAAATCCAGATAGCGTCGATAAACAAACGGTCGCACGATGGCATCCAAAGCCGAGATATTGCTGGTTTGTCCGCTAATAGCACGCGCTTTAACCCAGGCATAACGTTCCCATTCTCGGCCTTGTACCAGAAAATATTCTTCCAACATATTGAAGCTGGCCGCGAGTGGCCCTGACACACCATTTGGCCGCAATGCCATATCAACCCGGAAGGTGAAACCATCTTCGGTGATTTCTGATAGTGCAGCGATCAGTTTTTTACCTAGCTTGGTGAAGAATTCATGATTGGATAGCGAGCGTTGATCGGGCGTTTCGGTTTGTGTTTCTCCTTCTTCTGGATACAAAAAAATCAAATCGATATCGGATGAGACATTTAACTCACCACCACCCAATTTGCCCATGCCCATGACAATGAGCTCTTGCGCTTGTTGGGATTCTTCACCTGTTGGTGTGCCGTAGAGCGCAATCATTTCCGCATGTAAGGCATCCAAATGTGTGCGTACTGCAAAATCGGCGAATGCGGTCATGGCGTCGACCACTTCGGCTAAATTGGCTTGTCCGTTTAAATCGCGTACGATGAGCGCTGCTAGTAATAAATGTCGTAGTCGGCGCATGGCGCGTGGCAATGGCAGGCCGTTGTTGGTTTCTTTTGCTAAAAAATAGGCAAAATCGCAGGAAGCAAGGGATAATCCGGCCAGTTCTGCAACTTGGTTAGCGCGCTCTGTATCCGCATTGATCCAGCGTGTGTAAAAGTGAGAAGCATCCAGCGGTGACAGTAGCGATGGTGATGGGAGTTGAGATGACATGGTGAATGCGTATGTATGCGTAGAAAGTGGCCGAAATAATTAACCCAAATTTTCTTTATAGCCCGTCGTTCCCGCGGGTTTAGGCGGGAACCCAGCGACTTTTAATCTCATGGAACAAACCATTACACAGTGATGCCCTTTTAATGTCAATCGATCAAACACCACCACCTTCGGTTAATCACGGCAACAGCGAGCGCAATAACGACAGCGCCCCTGATAATCGTTCAGATTGCAAGAAACGTCAGTACTGGGCTTCTTTATGTTTTATTTGTACGCCTGTATTCAAAGCATTGTTGTTGGTGGTGTTGACGGGATATTTTTTGTTTTGCGGTCTGTTGTTGAGTGTACGTTATTTGGTTTTGCCTAATATCGATCATTACAAAAGCGATATCGAACAAATTAGCAGTCTTGCGTTTGGCCGAGCAGTGTCGATTGCTAAGATTACCGCTTCTTGGGATGGTTTGCACCCTCGCTTACTGTTGACGAATGTCGTGGTGCGTGACAAGGATGGACGACCAGCATTAACCTTGCCTAGTGTTTTCGCCAGTTTGGCATGGCGCTCATTGATGGTGGCAGAGCTGCGTTTGAATACTTTGGAAATAAATCAGCCTGACCTGGATGTCAGGCGCGATCCTAGTGGTGCTTTGTATATCGCAGGATTTCTTATCGATCCCAAGGCGAATGGCAAAGGTTTACCATGGTTGCTTGCACAGCAAGAAATCATTGTCCGGGGCGGGCACTTACGCTGGACTGATCAGCAGCGCGGTGCGCCAGAATTAAAGTTGGATCAACTCAATTGTGTTTTGCAAAATAAATGGTGGCATCACCGTTTTAGTTGTAAAGCAACACCACCCGCTGCCTTGGCTGGGCCGATTGATGTGCGGGCTGATTTCACGCATTCGCATTTTTCACGCAATGTTTCGAATGTTGCAAAATGGAAAGGGGAGCTATTTGTCAATTTGCTAAACGCAGATTTGGCGGAGTGGAAAAAATATGGCGATCCCCCGGTTGATTTGCAACAGGGTCAAGGTGGCATGCGAGCGTGGATCAAAGTTGAACAGGCCAAAGTGAAGGGCGTGACTGCTGATGTGCAACTGTCACATGTGGCAATGCGTTTTTCTCAGGATATGCCTTGGTTAAATTTGGCGCATGTGCAAGGTCGTGTGGTGGCTAATGAAGTGCGCCCTATTTTATCAATCAGAAAATTTAATGCGGCCCCTACTGCTTACACTTTATCTTTGAGTGATTTTTCCATGCAAACGCAAGAAGGCTTGAGTGTGCCTAGTACCAACATCAATCTCACTTTCTCTGCTCCTGACAAAAATACACTTCAACATCCATATCAATATGTGCCAGAAAAGGTAGACGTGCGTGCCAAATTGCTAGATTTGTCAACCTTGACACAATTGGCGCAGCATTTGCCTTTGTCGGAAGCACAGCGCCAAATGCTGCAAAATGCCTCGCCAAACGGCCAATTCAAGGATTTTTCAGTCCAATGGCAGGGGCATTATCCCAGCACGGCGTCGTATAAGTTTCGGGCGCAGTTTTTGGATTTATCACTTCAGGCACAGGCTGGTGTGCCTGGTTTTGAGCATTTGAGTGGGGTCATCGAGGCACACCAAGGGGGGGGCAGTTTTAATATCGATACCACGCAATTTAGTCTGCGTATGCCTACTTATTTTTCCCCTGATTTGCCATCTTTTGATCATGTGAAAGCACAGGGCAAATGGCAATTTGCAGCGCAAGACCAGCTATTCTTGCAAATAGAGAAGATGGATCTCGCACAACAAGGTGCGACGGCGAGTCTTGCTGGTAGTTATGTAATGCCACGCAATCACGCATCGGCGCATGTGCAGCAAGCATCAAACTCACCCCATTCATTGGGGACCGTCCATCTTTTGGCAAAAATTGACAATTTAGATGTGAAAAAGGTGGCGCAATATTTACCCTTGCAAACACATCACGAGGTTCGACATTGGTTAAGCACGGCGATGGAAGAGGGCAAGGTGCGTGATGCCGTGATTAAAATTAAAGGTGATTTGGCGCACTTCCCATTTTCTGAGCAACATGCGGGTGATGCTGCCAAAAGCGAATTTAAGGTCACGGCGAAAATCGAAAATGGCACCTTGAACTATGAGCCTGGGCATTTTGCTAAAGATGGAAAATCGCCGTTATGGCCACAGGCCAAACAAATCAAAGGCCATTTGACAGTTGATCGTGCTCGGTTGGAAGTCAAAGCAGAGTCAGCTGTGACGCAAGGGATGGCATTGTCGAACGTGAAAGCGGTGATTCCGGACATCTTGTCGCATGATATGCAGCTCAAAATTGAGGGCAGTGCTGCTGGTGCTTTACAGGGATTTGTGCGCTATGTGAACGTTAGCCCAGTACTGGATTGGATTGATCGCTTTACGGAAGAAACCAAAGCGACTGGCAATGCCAAATTGGCGTTGGCTTTGCAGCTGCCGTTGGCGCGTCTGTTGGATTCGACGGTCCAGGGAACGTTGCAGTTTGCAAATAATGATGTTTATTTACAAACCAGTATGCCAGCATTTTCACTTGCTAATGGCAAATTAGAGTTCAATGAAAAAGGTATCAAACTCAATGGGTTGAGTACCAATTTTTTGGGTGGTGCAGTGGCGTTGTCCGGTGGCAGTCAAAAAGATGGCAGTATCATCATTAAGGCATTGGGCAATGCTTCTTTTGATGGCTTGCGCAAAGCCTATCCTTCTTTGATTAATCAGAGTTTGGCATCGCGTATTCGCGGTAACGCGCATTATGCGGCAACGTTGAATATCGAAAAACACCATACTGATGTTGCGGTTGAATCGACTTTGCAGGGGCTGGCGTTGGATTTTCCGGCACCTTTGCGTAAATCTGCGCATGAGAGCATGCCATTGAAATTTCAATTGTCCTCTTTGCCATCATCGGCAACAACATCAACAACTTCATCTAACTCTGGTTTTAATCTTGGGCCGAATAAGTCGGCGATTCTACGTGATGAAATCACCTGGTCGTTAGGATCGAATATCGCCGCACGATATCAGCGTCAAAAAAGTACAGAAAAAAATGCAGCATGGCGCGTCGTACAAGGCGGCATTGGTGTCAATGTGGTTGCACCAGAGCCAGAATCTGACCAAGGTTTGATGATGCATGTGCAGATGCCAGTACTGAATCTGGATGCTTGGCGCGAAGTCGTCGCTGAGCAAGGGGTGCGCCAGTCGGGGCGCCAAAGTGTACGTGATGGCAATTCGCTGAATGTGGCGCAATATTTTGAGCCAGAAGTGTTTGCTGTGCGCACGCCTGAATTGATGCTGATGGGGAAAAAATTAGAGCATGTTGTATTGGGAGCTTCGTACCAGAAAGGGTATTGGCAAGCAAACATTGACTCTTCACAAGTGTCTGGTCATGTCGCATGGAATATGTCAAGAATGGGCTTGGGCAAGGTAACGGGGCGTTTGGCTGCATTGAATATTCCACAAGAAATTACATCTGCTGACAGTAATGTGTCGGATAGCAAAGATCGTGGTGGGTATATTCCTGCGCTAGATATTTCGGTAGATAACTTTGCGTTGGCGAATAAAAAATTGGGCCGACTTGATCTGCAAGCCAACAATGTACGGACATTGGGAGTGCGTGAATGGCATATTAGCAAGCTTGCCTTGGTCAATCCGGATGCAAGTTTGAACGCAACGGGTAAGTGGAGTATCAATGTCAGAAATGGAGAGGATACGACTTCGTTGAGTTACACCTTGGATATTGTTAATGCAGGGAAGTTGCTGGATCGCTTGGGTTACAAAGACGTATTGCGTGGTGGTAAGGGGAAGATAGACGGTGAGATGCAGTGGCAGGATTTGCCATCTTCGATTGATTATCCTAGTTTGTCTGGGAAAGTACATTTGGATGTGGCAGCAGGGCAGTTTTTGAAAGTCGATCCAGGTGCGGCCAAACTGTTGGGAGTGTTGAGTTTGCAATCTTTGCCACGTCGTTTGACGTTAGATTTTCGTGACGTGTTTTCTGAGGGATTTTTGTTCGATAACATCAGTGCTGTTGCGACGATGGATCGTGGTGTGGTGAAAACAGATAATCTCAAAATGCGCGGTGTGAGTGCAACAGTGTTGCTTGATGGAAGCGTTGATTTGGTGCAAGAAACACAAAACTTGCATGTTGCTGTTATTCCTGAGGTCAACGTTGGCGCGGCATCCGTCGCTTATGCTGTGGTGAATCCGGTTGTCGGCCTGGGTAGTTTTTTAGCGCAATTGTTTTTACGCGATCCTTTGATGAAAGCCTTCACTTTTCAGTACAAAATCACAGGCCCATGGAAAGATCCGAATGTGCTTAAGATCAATACCAAAACATCGGCTAACGATGATAAGAGTAAGTAAAGGTACATCAGCATCGTTGTACTTGTGGTTTGTATATACAGTTTGATTTGATTTTTTAAGTGCCTACCAATTTCGTCATCATGAATCCAACTACCATCGTTGCCATACAAATGGTTTCCACGCCATCCTTAGAAGAAAACATTGTCACTGCCCGCAGCTTGATTGCGCAAGCGGCAGAGCAAGGAGCGCAGTTGGTGTTGTTGCCAGAATATTGGGCTGGCATGGGGCGTGATTTGATGGATTATGCAGAAGTTTTGCACAATGGCCCGATTCAGCGCTTTATGTCCGAGATGGCACGTCAACATCAGCTATGGTTGATAGGTGGTACTCTGCCATTAAGTTCACTGGAAGTTGGCAAGGTATTTAATGCGACGTTGGTCTACAACCCGGACGGCTTGTTGGCTTATCGCTACGACAAAATGCATTTGTTTAGTTTTGCTAATCCCGCCAAAGATGAAAGCTACGACGAGTCACGCAATATTATTGCTGGTGCACAAATTGGCAGCTTTGAGGCACCATTCGGCAAAGTTGGATTATCCGTGTGCTATGACTTGCGTTTCCCAGAGATCTATCGTGCCATGGGGGCTTGCGCATTGATTGTGGTGCCAGCGGCGTTTACGTATACGACGGGTATCGCACATTGGGAGGTTTTATTGCGTACTCGCGCGATTGAAAATCAGTGTTATGTATTGGCCGCCGCGCAAGGTGGTCAGCATCAAAATGGTCGTCACACCTGGGGACACAGCATGCTGATCGATCCTTGGGGTCAAGTCAAAGCGGTTCTGCCTGAGGGAATTGGCTTGGTCAGTGGTGTCATTGATCAATCTTATTTGTGCAGCGTACGCACCAATTTGCCTGCGTTGCAGCATCGTCGTTTATAACGTACACCTTTGCGATTTTTAAGACGGGCAAACCAGAGATTGCTCGATAGTCTACAATTGACGTTTCATAATTGACGACCTGCGGTGGCATATTGTCCGCGCGCTCAATTCATCTCAATTCAACAAAGCTGAACACTATGACATCATTTGTACCCAATCTCAGTGCGTTGAGTATCGCGCGCGATGTATTACTGACGCCTTTTGGCTTAGATGAAACCAAACTATTGCGCGCTTTAGGTACCATGTTTACGCATCGTGTTGAGTATGCTGATCTGTACTTTCAATTAACCAAGAGCGAAGGTTGGAGTTTGGAAGAGGGTATCGTCAAAACTGGTAGCTTTTCGATCGATCAAGGTGTTGGTGTACGTGCGGTGTCGGGAGATAAAACTGCTTTTTCGTATTCAGACGAGATTTCTGAGCGCACTTTATTGGAAGCTGTTGCTGCCACGCGCACCATTGCACGCGCTGGTAGTGGTAAGGTCAAGGTAGCAGCTTCGATGCAACAAGTTGGTGGTCGTTCCTTGTATTTGCCTACCGATCCTTTGGCAACCTTGACGGCAGAAGAAAAAGTCAAATTACTAGAGCGCATAGAGGCCATCGCACGGGCGCAGGATCCACGCATTGTGCAAGTCATGGCGGGGTTGGCTGGTGAATATGACGTCGTATTGGTCGCTCGCAGTGATGGCGTGTTGGCGGCGGATATTCGGCCTTTGGTACGTCTTTCTATCACCGTTATTGCTGAGCAAAATGGCAGACGTGAAACCGGTTCCAGTGGTGGTGGTGGGCGTTTTGGTTATGGCTATTTTAGCGATGACATCTTGACCCAATATGCTGAGCAAGCGGTGCACGCTGCGTTGGTTAATTTGGATGCGCGGCCTGCACCGGCTGGTCCGATGACCGTGGTGTTGGGGCCGGGTTGGCCAGGCGTGTTATTGCATGAAGCGATTGGTCATGGTTTGGAAGGCGATTTTAATCGCAAAGGCAGCAGCACTTTTTCAGGCCGTATCGGCGAGCGCGTGGCAGCGCCAGGTGTGACGGTGGTGGATGATGGCACGATTGCGGATCGACGTGGTTCTTTGAATATCGATGATGAGGGCAATCCTAGCCAGTGCACGACTTTGATCGAAGATGGTATTTTGAAGGGCTATTTGCAAGATAGTTTGAATGCGCGTTTAATGAAAATGCCCGTCACTGGCAATGCGCGTCGCGAATCATTTGCGCATCTTCCCATGCCGCGCATGACCAATACCTATATGTTGGCGGGTGACAAAGACCCGGCTGAAATTTTAGCTTCGGTCAAAGATGGCCTGTATGCAGTGAATTTTGGTGGTGGCCAGGTAGATATTACCAATGGCAAGTTTGTCTTTTCTGCTAGTGAGGCGTACCGAATTGAAAATGGCAAAGTAACTTACCCCGTCAAAGGTGCGACTTTGATTGGAAATGGTCCTGATGTGCTGAACCGCGTGGTGATGATAGGGAATGATTTGCGCCTGGATGCTGGCGTTGGCGTATGTGGCAAAGAAGGCCAAAGCGTGCCAGTCGGCGTTGGGCAACCTACTTTGCGTATCGATGGCATCACCGTTGGTGGTACGGCATAAGAAATTTTTACAAATTGAGAAAGAGATGGAGAAAAAATGTTACGCACAGACGATTTGCGCATTCGTGAAATGAAAGAACTCACTCCCCCTTCGCATTTGATCCGTGAATTTGCTTGTTCTGAAATCGCCTCAAAAACGGCAGCCAACGCACGCGTCGCTTTGCACAGAATTTTGCATGGACAAGACGATAGGATGATGGTGGTAATTGGCCCATGCTCGATTCACGATCCTAAAGCTGCGATGGAATACGCCAAACTATTGGTCGAGCAGCGCAAACGTTTTGCCGGCGAATTAGAAGTCGTGATGCGCGTGTATTTCGAAAAACCACGCACCACGGTGGGATGGAAAGGGTTGATCAACGATCCGTATATGGACAACAGCTTTCGTATCAATGATGGTCTGCGTTTGGCGCGTCAGTTATTGTTGAATATTAACGAGTTGGGCTTGCCTGCTGGGACTGAATTTTTAGATGTCATCAGCCCACAATATGTGGCTGATTTAATCAGTTGGGGTGCGATTGGTGCGCGTACTACCGAATCGCAAGTACATAGAGAATTGGCTTCAGGCCTTTCTTGCCCGGTCGGTTTTAAAAACGGTACCGACGGCAATATCAAAATTGCGGTTGAGGCCATTAAAGCCGCTTCACAATCGCATCATTTCTTATCCGTCACCAAAGGCGGTCACTCCGCCATTGTCTCCACCAACGGCAATGAAGATTGCCACATCATCCTGCGCGGCGGCAAAGCACCCAACTACGACGCCGCTAGCGTTGAAGCCGCATGCAAAGAAATTGCCGGCTATGGCTTGGCCGCACGCTTGATGATCGACGCTTCGCATGCCAATAGCGCCAAAAAACCAGAAAACCAAGTTCCAGTCTGCGCCAACATCGCCCAGCAAGTCGCTGCTGGTGATAGCCGTATCGTCGGTGTGATGGTCGAATCCCATCTGGTTGCTGGTCGTCAGGATCTGGTGCCAGGTAAAGAATTGACGTACGGGCAATCGATCACTGATGGCTGTGTCAATTGGACGGACAGTGTGGCGATCTTGGAAGGTTTGGCCGAGGCAGTGAAGCAGCGACGTTTGCAGGATCCTTCTTAAAACGGAAAAGAGATCACATGCTTGATGGATTGACATTGGAAGATCTATCGACGCTAGCCGAAACCGTTGATGTGGAATGCAAGGCAGCGCAGGGACGTCATGGTCTTGGCGAAGTGCCAGAAGATTTCTGGCGAAGCTATAGCGCCATGGCGAATGGTGAAGGCGGTGTGATCTGGCTTGGGATACAGGAAAAGCCACGTGGTGTATTCCGGGCGTTGGGTTTGACCGAACTTGAAAAAGTGCGCAAGGCACTTTGGGATAACTTGCATAATCGCAAGCAAATCAGCGTCAATTTACTGACTGAACAGCAAGTGCAGCCAGTGGTTATCGAAGGTAAAACTGTGTTGCGGGTGGAAGTGCCACGCGCAATACGTAAGCTCAAACCCGTGCATCTGGGAAACAATCCGTTTGGCAATACGTATTTGCGTCGGCATGAGGGCGATTACCCAGCAGACGATGAAACAGTGCGTCGTATGCTGGCTGAACGGGTGGAAGATTCGCGTGATGAACGTGTGCTGAAAGGCTTTGATTTCAGCGATCTGGATATGGAAACGGTGGCGGCGTATCGTAATCGTTTTGCTGCGGTCAAACCTGGCCATGTCTGGACAGATTTGTCGGTGCCGGATTTTTTGGAGCGTATTGGGGCAACTGGCAAGAATCGGGAAGAAGGTTATTCTGGCTTGCGGCTGGCCGGTTTATTGATGTTTGGTCGCGCCGAAGTCATTCATGATGCCTTGCCTTATTACATGGTGGATTATCAAGAAAGACCAGAAGCTGGGACAGGGCAGCGCTGGATTGATAGATTGGTACCAGATGGTAGTTGGTCTGGCAATATTTATGATTTTTTCCGCCGCGTATATCAAAAGCTGACCGCTGATTTGAAAGTGCCATTTCAGTTGCAAGATGGTCAGCGAATTGAGGACACGCCCGTGCATGAAGCGTTGCGCGAAGCCTTGGTCAATACTTTGATACACGCTGATTTTTCAGGACGTGTTTCGGTATTGGTGGTGAAGCAGCCTGATATGTTCGGTTTCCGTAATCCTGGTTTGATGCGCGTGCCGATAGCGCAAGCGGTGATGGGTGGTACTAGCGATTGCCGTAATCGTCGCTTGCAAACAATGTTTCAGCTGGTTGGTTATGGCGATCATGCCGGATCTGGTTTGCCTAAAATTTATCATAATTGGCAAGGTCAGCATTGGCGTAGACCGGTGTTGCATGAATTAACGGAGCCCGACCAAACCCTGATGGAGTTGCTGATGAACAGCTTGCTGCCAGAACAGGCAGTAACGGAGTTGGAACGTCATTTAGGACAGAAGTTTTCTGCGTTACCGCCGTTGGAGCGTCTGGCTTTGGTCACAGCTGCGACAGAGGGCATGTTGAGACATGCTCGTTTGCGCGAAATTTCTACCGAACATCCAGCAGATATTAGCAAAATGTTGGCGAAATTGGTGAAAGAGAATTTGCTGGTATCGGAAGGAGTTGGGCGAGGCATGGTCTACTTTTTGCCTTGGCAAGATCGTCGATTCATGACTTTGTTTGAGGGCCGTGGTGCATCATCCTTGTCACCAGAGCTCGGCGCTATATCACCAGAGCTCGGCGCTATATCACCAGAGCTCG
>CAZCIX010000015.1:0-1314 GCA_964498835.1 uncultured Burkholderiaceae bacterium
TAGCGTAAAAAAAGGAAAAACATGAACAAAATTTATCCAGATGCCGCCACTGCCTTGGCTGGCGTTGTTCAAAATGGGCAAACGATTGCGGTGGGTGGGTTTGGTTTATGTGGGATTCCGGAAGTGCTGATTGCGGCGGTGCGGGATTCTGGTGTCAAGGATTTGACGGTGATTTCTAATAACGCAGGTGTCGATGATTTTGGTTTGGGGCAATTACTGACGACACATCAAATCAAAAAGATGATTTCCTCTTATGTGGGCGAAAACAAGGAATTTGAACGTCAATATTTGGCGGGTGAGTTGTCGCTGGAATTTACGCCGCAGGGGACGTTGGCAGAGAAATTGCGCGCTGGTGGTGCAGGTATTCCGGCATTTTTCACCAAAACCGGCGTAGGCACGGTGGTGGCTGAGGGTAAAGAAGTGCGTGAATTTAATGGTGCGCAGTATGTGATGGAACACTCTTTGACTGCCGATGTTTCGCTGGTGAAGGCGTATATGGCGGATAAAGCTGGCAATCTGGTATACCGCAAAACAGCGCGCAACTTTAATCCTAATGTGGCAATGGCTGGGAAAATCACGATCGTGGAAGTGGAAAAACTGGTCGAAATTGGTGAAATCGATCCCGATCATGTGCATACGCCGGGTATTTATGTGCAGAGAATTGTGGTCAATGCCACGCCGGAAAAACGCATCGAACAACGCACCATTTTCGATGGTAATAACTTGGAGAAATAACATGCCCTGGACCCGTGATGAAATGGCGGCGCGTGCTGCGCAAGAATTGCAAGATGGTTTTTATGTCAATTTGGGAATCGGCTTGCCTACACTGGTGGCGAATCATGTTCCGAAAGATATCGAAGTTTTTCTGCAATCTGAAAATGGTTTGTTGGGCATCGGCCCATTTCCGACTGAAGAGGAAGTCGATCCTGACTTGATTAATGCTGGTAAGCAAACGATTACATCATTGCCCGGCGCGGCGTTTTTCAATTCCGCTGATTCTTTTGCCATGATACGCGGCGGAAAAATCAATCTGGCGATTTTGGGCGCGATGCAAGTTTCAGAACAAGGTGATCTGGCGAATTGGATGATTCCCGGAAAAATGGTGAAAGGCATGGGCGGCGCGATGGATTTAGTCGCTGGCGTGGGACGGGTTGTGGTGTTGATGGAACACGTTGCCAAAGCGAAAGATGGATCCTTGTCACATAAGATTTTAGAAAACTGCACCCTGCCCTTAACTGGCGTCAAAGTCGTCAATCGCATCATTAGCGACTTGGGGGTGATTGACGTCACGCCAGCGGGATTGGTATTGCGTGA
>CAZCIX010000015.1:1414-15385 GCA_964498835.1 uncultured Burkholderiaceae bacterium
TCATTAGCGACTTGGGGGTGATTGACGTCACGCCAGCGGGATTGGTATTGCGTGAATTGGCGCCTGGTGTGACGAAGCAAGCGATTGTGGAAGCGACGGGTGCAAAGTTGGATACCAAGCAAATATAAGTATCTAATTGGTAAGGCGCACTCGTTCCCACGCTCCTGCGTGGGAATGAATACCGGTCTTGTTAGACGTGTGTTGGCAATGGTAAAAGTATGTATGCATTCCCACGCGGGAGCGTGGGAACGAGTGCGAAGCGCATTGCACCTTTGTTTACCATCACATATTCGGATAATTAGGACCCCCGCCCCCTTCAGGCGCGACCCATACGATGTTTTGCATCGGATCTTTGATATCGCAAGTTTTGCAATGCACGCAATTTTGCGCATTGATTTGCAATTGATCCTCACCAGCTTCTGTTTTTATGTATTCATACACACCAGCTGGGCAGTAGCGCGCTTCAGGTCCTGCGTATCGCGCCAGATTCACATTGACTGGCAAGCTAGCATCCCGCAACGTCAAATGAACAGGTTGATCTTCAGCATGGTTCGTATTGGAAAGAAAAACTGAGGATAAACGGTCAAAACTCAATTTTCCGTCTGGTTTGGGATACACAATTTCCTGACACTCTTTTGCTGGTTTCAAATAGGCATGATCAGGTCGCTTGTGACGCAAAGTCCACGGCGCTTTACCGCCCAAAAGCAGCTGATCAATCCCAACCATCAGCGTACCTAAATACAAACCCTTGCTCATCCATGGTTTGAAATTACGGGCTTTATGCAATTCTTGATACAACCAAGAAGCCTGAAAAGCCTGGGTGTAAGACGTTAACTCATCCTGTTGCCGTTGCTGATTGATGATGGCGTCAAAAGCCGCTTCGGCAACCAACATGCCGCTTTTCATCGCGGCATGACTGCCTTTGATGCGACTGGTATTCATAAAACCTGCATCACAGCCGATCAAAGCACCACCTGGAAAAGTCAGCTTGGGTAAGGATTGCACACCGCCGGCGGTAATCGCTCTGGCACCATAGGAAATACGTTTCCCACCTTCAAAGAAACGTCGAATCGACGGGTGCGTCTTATAACGCTGAAATTCTTCGTAGGGCGAAAGATAAGGATTTTCATACGCCAGCCCCACCACATAACCGACCATAACCTGGTTGTTTTCCAGGTGATAAAGAAACGAGCCGCCATATGTTTTGCTATCCAGCGGCCAACCAGCGGTGTGAATCACCAAACCAGCTTGATGTAGTTTGGGATCAATCTCCCATAACTCTTTGATACCAATGGCATAAGTTTGCGGATCCTTATCTTGATTGAGGTTGAATTTCTCCATCAACTGCTTGCCCAACTGTCCACGCGCGCCCTCAGCAAACAAGGTGTATTTGGCGTGCAATTCCATGCCTAATTGAAAAGCTGCGCTCGGCATGCCATCACGCCCTACTCCCATATTGCCGGTCGCAACACCTTTGACTGCACCGTTTTCTTGGTACAACACCTCAACAGCAGCAAAGCCAGGAAAAATATCCACACCCAATGCTTCCGCCTGCTGTCCCAACCAACGCACCACATTTGCCAATGAAATAACGTAATTTCCCTGATTATGAAAACATTCCGGCAACATCCAGGCAGGTGTTTGATAGGATTTTTTTTCCGTTAAAAACAAAAATCGATCTTCACTAACTGGCGTAATCAACGGCGCACCCAACTCTTTCCAATCAGGAAAAAGCTCATTCATGGCAATCGGATCCATCACCGCGCCAGATAGAATATGCGCCCCCAGCTCACTCCCCTTTTCCAGTACACAAACTGAAATTTCGGCATTTTTCTCCGCCGCCAGCTGTTTTAATTTAATCGCAGCCGACAAGCCAGCCGGCCCGCCACCCACGATGATCACGTCATACTCCATCGTTTCACGCGGGCCGTATTGTTCAAACAGATTAGGGTTAGGAGTCTGGTTTTGAGTCATGGTTTGAATTTTTATATTATTGATTATTAGCAATTATTAATTATTGATGATTAGTTGTCAGACAAAGGCAAAGCACTCTCCACCCCATTCGCCCCAAATACCTGTTGCTTCAATTTCGACAGCTGATCACGCGCTTGCGCGGCTTGTTCGAATTCCAGGTTTTTTGCGTGGTCATGCATGAGTTTTTCTAAGCGCTTGATTTCTTTGCTGATTTGTTTCTCGCTCATAGCCTCGTACTTGGCTTGTTCTTGCGCTAGATGTAGGACTTCTTTTGCTTCTTCTGGGTCATATATACCATCGATTAGCTCTTTGATTTTCTTTTGAATGCCAGTCGGCGTGATGTTATTTTCTTGATTAAACAATAACTGCTTAGCACGGCGACGCTCAGTTTCATCAATGGCGCGGCGCATGGAGTCGGTAATTTTATCGCCATACAAAATCGCCATGCCGCGCAAATTACGCGCAGCGCGGCCTATGGTTTGGATCAAGCTGCGTTCTGAACGTAGAAAACCTTCTTTATCCGCATCCAAAATCGCCACCAATGAGACTTCTGGAATATCCAAACCTTCCCGTAATAAATTGATCCCCACCAAAACATCGAACACACCGAGGCGTAAATCACGCAAGATTTCTACTCTTTCCACCGTATCAATATCGCTATGCAGATAACGCACTTTGATGCCATGGTCGCTCAAATAATCAGTCAATTGCTCTGACATGCGTTTGGTAAGCGTAGTCACCAAAACGCGCTCGTTGATAGCGACACGTTGCTTGATTTCAGAAAATAAATCGTCCACTTGCGTCACTGCCGGACGTACCAAAATCACGGGATCCACCAAGCCGGTTGGGCGCACCACTTGCTCTACGATTTGATCGGAATGCTCTTTTTCATACACTGCAGGTGTGGCGGAAACAAAAATGGTTTGCCGCATTTTTTGCTCAAACTCATCAAAACGCAGAGGCCGATTATCCAATGCAGATGGCAATCTGAAGCCATAATCCACCAAATTGGTTTTACGTGCTCGATCGCCGTTGTACATGGCGCTCAATTGTCCGATTAACACGTGCGATTCGTCTAAAAACATCAGTGCATCAGGTGGCAAATAATCAACCAGTGTCGGAGGCGGTTCGCCTGCTTTAGCACCACTCAAATGACGTGAATAGTTTTCAATGCCTTTGGTAAAACCAATTTCCTGCATCATTTCCAAATCAAAACGCGTGCGCTGTTCTATCCGTTGCTCTTCGATTAATTTGTTTTCTTTGCGAAACCATTCCAAACGTTCCCGCAATTCGATTTTGATGTTTTCAATCGCATTAAGTACGGTGGCACGTGGCGTCACATAGTGCGAACCGGGATAGACCGTAAAGCGAGGAATTTTTTGTCGCATACGACCAGTCAACGGGTCAAATAATTGCAAGCTTTCGATCTCATCATCAAACATTTCTATCCGCAGTGCTAATTCGGCATGTTCTGCCGGAAATACATCAATCGTATCGCCACGCACGCGGAAGGTTGCGCGGGCAAAATCGACTTCATTGCGGGTGTATTGCATTTGCACCAAACGCGCAATCACATCACGCTGGCTGACTTTATCCTTGGTACGCAAGGTCAAAATCATTTGATGATATTCATTCGGATTACCGATACCGTAAATCGCCGACACCGTGGCAACGATGACCACGTCGTTACGTTCCATCAGCGATTTGGTGCAAGACAGTCGCATTTGTTCAACGTGTTCATTGATCGCAGAATCTTTTTCAATGAACAAATCCCGCTGTGGCACATAAGCCTCAGGCTGGTAGTAGTCGTAATAACTGACAAAATATTCCACCGCGTTTTGTGGAAAAAATTCACGGAATTCGCTGTACAACTGCGCGGCTAGCGTTTTGTTCGGTGCGAAAACAATGGCGCAGCGACCCGATCTGGCGATCACATTCGCCATGGTGTAAGTTTTACCAGAACCCGTCACGCCCAATAAAGTTTGATAGGCCAGGCCATCTTCAATACCTTCCACCAATTTTTCAATCGCCTTGGGCTGATCACCCGCTGGTGGAAATGGCTGATGCAATTTAAATGGAGAGTTGGGGAAAGTGACCACTTGCGATGAATTTGCATCTCGATTGTCAATTTTTGACAAATCAACCACGCCTGTCAGACCTTCGCTAACTTTGTTAGAATTGCTTGTTTCCTGCTTCATATTCTTGTTGTACTTTTTTACGTTACTTTTGCATCGCTTTTGCATTGCTTTATAAGCAATACATTTAATATTTTCCCCAACCTTTTATACTATCATGACGAACGCACATCTTCCTGACTCCCTGTTCAGCGCTATAGAAATGGCGCCCCGCGATCCTATTTTGGGCATCACTGAAGCATTTAATGCCGATAAAAATCCCAACAAAATCAATCTTGGTGTAGGCGTGTATTCCGATGACCAAGGCAAAGTGCCACTACTGGAATGCGTACGCAAAGCAGAAGCTGCGTTGATGGAAAAGGCCACACCAAGAACATACCTGCCAATTGATGGTTTAGCCGCATACGATAAAGCTGTACAAGAGCTGGTTTTCGGCGCTGATAGTCCTATCATCCAGGAAAAACGCGCTGTCACAGCGCAAGCCATCGGTGGCACTGGTGCGTTGAAACTCGGTGCAGATTTCTTGCAGCGTTTTGCGCCTAACGCACAAGTCTGGATCAGCGATCCAAGCTGGGAAAATCACCGTGCATTGTTCGAATCTGCTGGCTTCGTCGTCAATCAATATCCCTACTACGATGATCGTACCCATGGTGTTGATTTCAATGGCATGTTGAATGCATTAGAAACCATGCCAGCAGGTTCTATCGTCTTGTTACACGCTTGCTGCCACAACCCAACTGGCGCTGATTTAAGTTCAGAACAATGGGATACAGTCATTCAAGTCATCACACAACGTGGGCTCATTCCTTTCCTCGACATGGCTTATCAAGGATTTGGTGAGGGGATTGAGGCGGATGGCAAAGTCGTACGTCGTTTTGCAGCAGCAGGTGGTCCATTGCTGGTTTCCAACTCCTTTTCAAAATCTTTTTCCTTGTATGGTGAACGTGTTGGTGCATTAAGCATTGCCACCACCAGTGCAGAAGAAGCAGCACGCGTGTTGTCACAATTAAAACGCGTCATCCGCACCAACTACTCCAACCCACCGACACATGGCGGACAAGTTGTTGCCAGCGTCTTGTCTACACCAGCATTGCGCGCTCTGTGGGAAGAAGAATTAGCCGCCATGCGTGTGCGTATTCGTGAAATGCGCCATGCATTTGTACAAAAATTAAAAGAAAAAGCACCAGGCCACGATTTTGAGTTTGTCAATCAACAATGCGGCATGTTTTCTTATTCCGGCTTAAGCAAAGCGCAAGTGGAACGCTTACGGAACGAGTCCTCTATTTATGCTGTCGATACTGGCCGTATTTGTGTTGCTGCGATCAATAGCCGCAACATTGATCATGTGGTCGAGGCGATCACAAAAGTGCTGTAATTTTTGTGTTTTCGCTGTAACAAAATTTTGACAAATAGCAGCAAGGTCGTGTAGAATGCTTGCTCTTTTCCCTGATAGCTCAGTCGGTAGAGCGACGGACTGTTAATCCGCAGGTCCCTGGTTCGAGTCCAGGTCGGGGAGCCAAAATACAAAAAGCTACGTGAAAACGTGGCTTTTTTTGTTTTCAGGGGTGACATAAAAAACGCGTACTACTAAATTCTAGTTGATCTAGTGCAGCTAATACAATTAGTAATGCAAGTACATACTTAAGCATGCCTGTTGCTTTTCTTTAACTCTTTGTTTTGTTGTTCAAATTAGAGGCAATACCCTCATCAAAGACAGGTGGTGAGTACGAAAAAACACCATTCAGATTTTCAAACAAAAAAGAATTGTGTTGTACATCAGCAAAAATGGTAGGAAAAGAACAGTCCAAATAATCGCTTACAAAAGAAGGAGTCCGTGTGCCGACAATCTTTTCGTAACTCAAATCTAGCGGTGTATGGCCATGTTTAGTTAAATCAGACATAGAAAGCCAAATGCTATCGATCAATTTAGTATAAAAATCTTCATTGTGATATCCAGCATGCATGAGTTCTACGCCCACGCGACTGACCAATCCTAACGCACATCTTGCTACAAAGAGGATGACGTTTGCTGCATATGCAGGCGCCGTGACAAGCTCACCTAATCTTTGGGTTGCATACAGTTCATCATATTGAAACAAGCTACCAGCAGTCGCCCCCAAAAGCACACCTGCGAGAAAATTATATGATTTATCAATCATATAACCAACCGTCCAAGCAACAAGCACAGGTGCGGCAAAAGGAAGATAAATCATTACAGGAAGAGCAACGTTGGCAAACATTCCTAGACCATACATCAGGCTACCTACTCCAAAAGCCAACATTTTAGGTGGTATTTTGGCCATATCCCCAAGGCGCTGCCCTAATTTACGCTGAGATGCTTGCGCCAAATTTGTACTTATTTCATTTTGAGATGTCGCTGTACCTGCTACCACTGGAGGAGCGTCGAGTCCAGGTGCTTGTAATGTTTGTAACTCAGATGAACCCTGTTTTATAAATAAAGTCTGTACTTGCTCCATTAATTGATGAGACTTTGAATTTTCATTACACAACGCAGGATCAGCACCTTTGTTTTCAATTAAAAAACGTATCAATGAATCATCATCTTGCGTAATTGCCAAGTCCAACAAGTTAATTTTTTGGCCATTTTCTTCATGAATAGAAGCATTCACATTGAATCCGCTATTAAGCAAACGCTCCACAATTCTTTTTTTTGTTTCTGACGATTTAGTTGATTTGTTTACCACACACAATGAGTTGTATGCTTTTGAAGCAGGATTATCAAGCGTTGATTGCGTCTGGATTGTCGCTTGGTGTGTTGCCGAAGTCGAAAAAAGATTAAACATGGCATACAAAAATAATAATATTAATGTTATAAATAATATAATAAAAATCACGTTTTTTGAAGGCGAATTTTTAAATTTAATTTTGACTAAAAAATAAGACATATTTGCTATATCTCTATCTATATCTGGTCTGTAAGTTTGGATGGTTTCCTATATCATTCCGAGACTCCAGATTCCCAACCTTAAAATCACCCTCATGTCCCAAGTCAAAACAAGTGCTATAGACGGCCAAAATTCAGCCAATAGCGCAGATACTTCTTTTATCGTCTCTATCAACAAACTCACCAAAACTTACGCTTCTGGCTCGCACGCATTACAAAATGCCAGCCTTGCGATCAAAAAAGGCGAGATTTTCGCCCTGCTCGGTCCCAATGGTGCTGGCAAAACCACGCTGATCAGTATCATTTGCGGGATAGTCACACCCAGCACTGGTACGGTATTGGTGGATGGCTACGACATTTTGAATGACTATCGTGTCGCACGGACTAAGATTGGGTTGGTGCCACAGGAATTGACGACGGATGCGTTTGAAACCGTCTGGGCGACGGTGAGTTTTAGTCGTGGGCTGTTTGGTTATCCACCTGACCCGGTTTTTATCGAAAAATTGCTACGTGATTTATCGCTGTGGGATAAGCGTCAAAGCAAAATCAAGGAATTATCCGGCGGTATGAAGCGACGCGTCATGATTGCTAAAGCGCTTTCACATCAGCCGGAAATTCTCTTCCTCGACGAACCCAGCGCCGGTGTGGATGTGGCACTCAGACACGATATGTGGGCGTTGGTACGCAAGCTACGCGACAGTGGCGTCACGATTATTTTGACCACCCATTACATTGATGAAGCTGAAGAAATGGCAGATCGGATTGGCGTCATCAGCAAGGGCGAAGTCATTCTGGTGGAAGAAAAAACTGTCCTGATGAAACAATTAGGCAAAAAGCAGCTCACGCTCAACCTCACGCATCCCATGACCAGCATTCCACCTGAACTTGGCGAATGGAATTTGCAATTAAATGCGCAAGGCCATGAACTAATTTATAGCTTTGATACCAAAACTGAACATACCGGCATTCCGATGCTGTTACGTCAACTGCATGATGTGGGTATTGCTTTCAAGGATTTGAATACGCGCCAAAGCTCGCTGGAAGATATTTTCGTCAACTTGGTGCATGAAAAAAAGAAGGATTAATGATGAAACCTACAACATTTAATTTTCATGGCATCTGGGCAATTTACAAGTTTGAAATGGCACGCGCCTTGCGCACGTTGTGGCAAAGCCTGGTGACGCCAGTGATCACGACTTCGTTGTATTTCGTTGTGTTTGGGGCCGCGATTGGATCGCGTATGACGCAAGTCAATGACATTACTTATGGCGCATTCATTGTCCCTGGTTTGATTATGTTGTCGCTGTTTACGCAAAGTATTTTCAATGCGTCTTTTGGCATTTTTTTTCCCAAATTCACCGGGACAATTTATGAACTGCTTTCCGCACCTATTTCGACTTTTGAAATCGTCCTCGCCTATGTCGGCGCCGCAGCGACTAAATCCATCGTACTAGGTTTGATGATTTTAGCGACTGCTAGTTTATTTGTACCAATTCACATCCTGCATCCTTTTTGGATGATCACATTTTTGCTCTTAACCGCCGCCAGCTTCAGCCTATTCGGTTTCGTCATCGGGATTTGGGCCAAAGGATTTGAAGAGCTGCAAGTCATTCCCATGTTGATCATTACCCCCCTGACCTTCTTGGGCGGCGCGTTTTATTCAATCGACATGCTGTCCCCAACCTGGCGAGCCATCACGCTGTTTAATCCCATCGTGTATTTAATCAGCGGCTTTCGTTGGAGTTTTTACGGCACTGCAGATGTCAGTGTGGAAATCAGCCTGATAATCACGCTGACTTTCTTGTTTTTATGTTTGGGAGCAGTGACTTGGATTTTTAAAACTGGGTATCGTTTGAAGAACTAATCGTTTTATTTTTTATTTTTTATTTTTTATTTTGTTATTTGTTACAAAGTTACAAATAGAATCAAAAAAGCAATATGCCCCTGCTTTGAACCGTACTATGATGAATACTCCATAGCAACATTCTTATAAGCGAAGGAGATCAATATGAAAACGGGGCATATCAAAATTTCATTCTTCTTGGCATTGCTAGCCGCTGGTACCAGTCTCACCACAACTCCTGCACTGGCTGCAACTAATACTAACTTTGGTTTATCAATCAATGTGGGACAACCGGGCTTTTATGGTCGCATAGACATCAATGACTATCCGCAGCCACAACTTGTCTACGCCAAGCCAATTATGGTTGAACGTGTCACCGTCAATCGCCCACCTATCTATCTGTATGTTCCTCCCGGCCATGCAAAAAACTGGCGGAAACATTGCGCTAGATATCATGCTTGTGGCGAACGTGTCTTTTTTGTGCAAGATGCTTGGTATACGCACGAATACGTGCCACGCTATCAGGCTCGCCATCGGGATTACCACGATAGTCGCTATGAATATAGAAATGATCGTCATATTGATCATAGAAATAGACACAATGACTGGTATGAAGAGTCTTCTCGCTAAGATCTCAAAAAAGGGGAATAGGCTTGCTTATTGCACCTTACAGGTAGCTCTTCATATTGAATTTTCCATTTGCTTTAGCCACTTGCAATATTTCCAATGCTTCTGAATTAGTAAATAAGGTATTCATGTCTTTATTTATTGTGCTCAGCACAGCGACATCTTTACTAAATGGTGATTTACCGCTACGAATACTCTCTGCAAGGATCAATTGCGCTTCGCCATCTGTGAAAATGCCTAATTGTCCAGCCAAGGCTGCAAGCACGTCTGGGTCAGCGCCAAAGCGGTCATAAACAATACTATATGCAATCATCTGTTGTGCGATGGGGGTAGTGAACATTTTCAATTGACCTACCAGCGCTATAAGCACGCTTGGATCAGTACCAAAACTCTCGGAATAAACTGCCCCTGCAATAGTTAGTTGCGCTCGTTCGGCAGTAAAAAATCTACAAGCAATCATCACCTCTGGATGAGCATGTATAGTTCCTAAAAAAAAGTCTAATTTAGAATTTAGAATTTGATCTTGCTCTTCTGAGCCTATACAAACAGTACAATTTGCCAATCTGTCAATAATTTCTCCATCTGTTCCTGCTCCTGCCATTACCCTTTCTACCAATTCTTTTTGCACCACAGGATCGTTAAAATTGAGTTCAGTGGCATTCTTCACGCTATCCGGAAATACTAGTCTTGAAATTTTAAAATTTACAGGCAACATAAATTAATCCTTAGTTAGCGTTAGTATGGGGAAATTAATTGCTACTATTTGATTGACTAATAATTCAAATTAGTTATCGACAAGATAATTGTTTTTTTGCTAAAACTCAAGTGTTAAAATAAAAACAACAAAATCGTGTCTATGATCCTTGGTTTACGCACAACAATTTATCCTGCACCAGACCTTACCGCAGCTAAAAAATGGTACGAAACCATGCTTGAACAAGAACCTTACCAATCCGATGCTGTGCGTTGAGGTTGTTTCTCTATATCAAAATATGCAAATGCCCTCTCTTCCCTCGCAACAATCTAAAAACGATTTACTCAACTTGCTCCTCTACATCGTGAAATGGCTAATCCTGGCATTTATTGTTGCTGTTCTTGCAGGTACGGCATCTACGCTATTTTTGTTTTCACTCGAATGGGCGACTAGCTGGCGAGAGTCGCATGGTTGGATAATTTGGTTACTACCAATTGCTGGTTTTGCCGTTAGTTGGATGTATTTAAAAATCGGTAAAGACGTCGAAACAGGCAACAATCTACTGCTTAACCAAATTCACAATCCAAGCAAAATCATTCCACTGCGCATGGCACCGTTGGTTTGGAGTGGGACTGTGATTTCTCACCTATTCGGTGCATCGGTTGGTCGTGAAGGTACTGCTGTACAAATGGGGGGAGCGTTGGCTGATCAGCTCACTCATGTATTTAAAGTAGAACAGCAGCAACGACGTCTACTCATCATGGCGGGTATTAGCGCAGGATTTGCTTCGGTATTTGGCACGCCGCTGGCGGGTGCCATTTTTGGGTTGGAGGTGTTGGCGATTGGTCGTATGCGTTATGACGCCATCTTGCCGTGTTTTATTGCGGCGATTATTGCTAATCAAGTTGGCTTGTTATGGGGTGTTCATCATATGCATTACAACGATATCACGTCGAACATATTTGCTATTCCACACTTCACTGCATGGGCTTTTCTGGCAACACTGATTGCTGGCGTCATATTTGGTTTGGTTGGCATGGTGTTTGCCCGCACAACACATGGCCTTTCTGATTTTATGAAAAAACACATCACTTATGCGCCTTGGCGTGCGTTTATCGGTGGTGTGTTAATCGCGGTAGCGGTTTGGATGATCGGCAGCAATCGTTATGTCGGACTGGGCATTCCAGTAATTGTGGAATCGTTTCAACAACAACTATCGATATCCGATTTCGCAAGCAAAATGATCTTTACCATTACATCAATAGGAACAGGGTTCAAGGGGGGGGAAGTGACGCCATTGTTCTACATAGGTGCCACGTTGGGCAATGCTTTAGCGCCGCTTCTTCACATGCCGTTCCCCATGTTGGCAGCCTTAGGATTTGTCGCTGTTTTTGCTGGTGCCGCCAATACACCGATTGCATCTACGATGATGGCGATTGAGTTGTTTGGAACCGAGATCGGTATTTACGCCGCGATTGCCTGCGTGATCAGTTACCTATTTTCGGGGCATACCGGCATTTATCACGCCCAACGTGTTGAACATGCCAAGCATCAACATGAGATCAAAAACAAAGCGCCTTAATTTTTTCTAGGTGGATTCGCAACCAAACCTGCCAAAAATATCTTAATCATCACTTCCGCATGACGTTCAAGATCATAAGCAGAAGGGTCGATAAGCCATTCGTGCAATAAACCAATTAAGTACGAGTGCAGTGCATGGACCGATATACCAGTGTCCATATCCGCAGGAAGTTGGCCACGCAAGATGGCTTCTTGCAGAATTTTTTCAATTCTTGATAAGCACTCACCACGTTTTTCCATTTCATTAGCAAGAAAGGCCATTTCGGCATTTTTTTCACAATGATGAAACATGATAGTGAAAACGATTCTTTGGCGTGGATTTTTAGCTGACTGCGTCAACAGATGGACACTCAATTGACGTAAAGCATCCAGGGGGTCTTTGTCTGAAGCCGCCATAATTTCATTGAGCAAAGACTGCATAGGCAAAAAAGCGCGATCACACATGGCCTGGAAAAGCGCATTTTTGTCTTTGAAATGCCAATAAATTGCGCCTCTAGTCATGCCAGCTGCTTTCGCAACATCAGCTAAGGTGGTGTGCGCAACACCTTTCTGAAGAAATTCACGCTCCGCCGCATCCAATAAAAGTGCAAACGTTTCATTTGCTTCTTGTTTTGTTTTTCTTACCATGATGTCATGATCTCTCTACGCCCGAAAAATTATTAATATAACAATTAATTTTAATATTAAATTAAATATCAAAGAGTTATAAGTGCATTGTTTTTTTTGATACTTTATTTTCACACTTACAAACATTCATGTATGTATATGTATATAATAGCATTTTGTTGGTTCAATCATAGAAAAAAATCATGACTCTTCTGAACATTGTTTCCCCTTTCAGCTCTACCCATACCACGGTAACTTCTCACTCTGCTACTCACGCACTCGCTGCCTTGGCGTTTTCCATTCCGGTTTTGTTATTGGCCGGATGTAGTGAAAAATCTAGTCACGCCAATGCCAACAATGCCCCAATGCCGCCGCCAGAAGTCAATGTAGTGGCCGTACAACCTAAAGACATTCCTTTGTCTTTTGAATATGTTGGACAAACTGCTGGCTCTCGCGAAACGGAAGTACGCGCACGCATTTCTGGTATTTTGGAAAAACGTTTGTACGAAGAAGGTAGTCGTGTTAACGCCGGTACAGTCTTGTTTCAAATCGATCCAGGTACTTACCAAACACAACTCGCTTCAGCAGAAGCCGCTGCTGCGGTCAGCCAAGCCAAATTGAATCAAGCGCGTCGTGAATTTGCCAGATTGTCACCACTAGGCGCAGAAAAAGCCATCAGCCAGAAGGAAGTGGATGATGCAAAATCTGCACTTGAAACAGCTGAAGCCAGCTTCAAACAAGCACAAGCGCAAGTGAATGAAGCAAAATTAAATCTCAGCTATACCAAAGTTGTTGCTCCAATTGCTGGGGTGACAAGTATTGCGAATAAGTCTAACGGTAGTCTGGTGACACCAACCGATAGTTTGTTGACGACCTTAGTGCAAACCGACCCTATGTACGTCAACTTTAGTGTGACCGAAACAGACTTTTTAAAACTCAACAAAGATGTTGGTAACGGTAAAATCACTTTACCCAGCAAACGTGCCACTAATGGCAGTTTGGCATTTGCAGTGCAAATAAAATTGGCAGATGGCAGTGTTTTCCCTACTACTGGGAAAATGACCTTCGCTAGCGAAAAAATCAATCCTGCTACGGGTGGTTTTGATGCACGTGCTGAAATTCCTAATCCCAAAGGAGTCTTGCGCCCAGGACAGTTCGTGCGCGTGATGTTGAATGGTGCAACACAAGCCCACGCTTTGTCTGTGCCACAACGTGCTGTGATTGATGGCCCAATGGGGAAAATGGTCTTTACCGTTTCTTCAGACAACAAATTAGCACCGCGTCCTGTCGAATTAGACGGCTGGTCAAATGGTCAATGGATTGTGACCAAAGGTCTGCAAGGTGGTGAGCGTGTATTGGTCGATGGCTTTATCAAAGCCCACACACCCGGTATGACGGTCACGCCGGTTGTGGTGGCAAACGCTGGCGCAGCATCTTCTGCATATGCAACAAGTAGTGCAAGCTCTGCAAGTGTAGCAAGCACTTCCGCTTCTTCAGCTTCTGCTGCTACTCATGCAAACGATGTCAAAAGCCCAAAATAAAAACTAGGCCTTAAGGATTTTTCATGTTTTCTAAATTTTTTATTGACCGGCCCATTTTTGCGACC